>NZ_JBHMIO010000011.1:0-140037 GCF_048060275.1 Micromonospora sp. LOL_015 | reverse complement strand
CAACCGCAATCGACTCTGGGTAACCGGACCACAACACCACCCCGACTAAATGCGAAGACCCGGTTTGCCAGACGGTGGTGCGTGGCAACGGCACCTTACATCGACAACCATTGCAGTGTCGCCCCGGTGGCAGGCAGCCAGGGCGACACCGCGTGCAGGGTCGGCTCGCCCGCTGTCCCATACTCAGCGGCATGACGCTGACCGGTGGGCGGGCGCACCGCATCTACAGCGTCGTCGTGTTCATCGTGCTCGCCTCGCTGGACAACGTGGCGATCGGCCTGGTCCCGCCGCTGTACGGCAGCATCGCCGACACGTACGCCGTACCGGAGGGGGCGATCGGGGCGGTCACCGCCGCGACCTTCCTGGTCAGCGCGATCGCCGCGGTTGGCTGGGCGTACGTCGGCGACCGAGGCGACCGCAAACCGCTGCTGATGGCCGGTACGGTGATCTGGGGGCTCGGCGCGGTCGGTACTGCACTCGCGGGCAGCTATCCGCTGTTCTTCGCCGCGCAGCTGGTCGCCGCCGTCGGCCTCGGCGCGGTCGCCTCGGTCGGCTTCTCCGTGGTCAGCGACCTGATCACCCCCGGCCGGCGGGGCCTGGTGATGAGCTTCTGGGGGCTGTCGCAGGGCGTCGGCACGCTGGCCGGCACGCTGCTCGGCGGGCTGCTGGGGCACGCCGACTGGCGGCGGCCGTTCCTGGTGCTGGCCGCCGCCGGGCTGGCCGCCACGGTCGCGTACCTGTTCACCTACGACGTGCGGCGCGGGCAGAGTCAGCCGGAGCTGGCCGACCGGTTCGCCGCCGGCGGTGAGTACGAGCACCGGATCAGCCGGGCCGACCTGCCGACGATCGCCCGGCGGCGGACCAACGTCTGGCTGGTGGCGCAGGGGCTCACCGCCCAGGTCGCGTTCGGCTCGCTGGTCTGGCTGCCGGCGCTGTTTAGGGCCCGTGCCGAGGAGCAGGGCTACACCGCCGGTACGGCGATCATCGTCGGCAGCGTCTTCGCCACCCTGTTCCAGCTCGGCGGGGCGCTGTCCATCGTCGGTGGGCTGGTCGGGGACCGGTTGCAACGGCGTACCCCTCGGGGTCGGGCCCTGGTCGCGGCGGTCGGCATCCTCGCGGCGGTGCCGTTCTACCTGGTGTTGTTCTTCGTGCCGATGCGCATCGACGTGCCCGACGGTGCCGGTGCCGGTGCGGTCACCGCCGCCGTGCTGCGCGGGGTGCTCACCGAGCCGACGATCGGGCTGAGTTTCCTCACCGCGCTGCTCGCGTTGGCGTTGACGTCGGCGAACTCGCCGAACTGGTTCGCGTTGATCGCCGACGTCAACCCGCCGGAGCACCGGGGCACCGTCTACAGCCTCGGCAACCTGGTCAACGGGGTGGGGCGGGCGACCGGCAACGCGTTGCTGCCGGTCGCCCTGCGGGCGGTCGGCGGTGTCGTCCCACCGCCGTTGAACTACGCCGTCGGCCTGGCCATGTTCCAGCTGTTCTTCATCCCGACCGGGATCATGTACTGGCTGGCGTCCCGTACCGCCCCGCGTGACATCGACGACGTGCACACCCTGCTCAGCGAACGCGCTGCCGGGCCCAGACGGTGACGTCGGTCGGGACCCGTCCGCTGCCGTTCAGCGGGCCGCTGGCGATCAGCGGTTCGGTGCCCGGCGGCAGGGACACCGGCTCGGCACCGAAGTTCGTCACCACGGTCACCTCGTCGACGCAGAAGGCGAGCACGTCCTCCGGTGACTCCAGCCACCGCAGCCGGCCGGCGCCGAGCCCGAGCTTGCGGCGCAGCCGCAACGCTGTCCGGTACAGCTCGTAGGTCGACCCCGGCACGTCGCGCTGCCGGTCGAGGGCGTACTCGGCCCACACCGGCGGCTGCGGCAGCCAGCTGGCGTCGGTCGGCCCGAACCCGTAGGACGGGCTGTCCGCCTCCCACGGGATCGGCACCCGGCAGCCGTCCCGGCCGCGCTCGGTGTGGTCGGTGCGCCGCCAGGTCGGGTCCTGCCGGACCTCGTCCGGCAGCGTGGTGTGCTCCGGCAGACCCAGCTCCTCACCCTGGTAGAGGTAGGCCGAGCCGGGCAGCGCCAGCATCAGCAGGGTGGCGGCGCGGGCCCGGCGCAGCCCGAGCGCGGTGTCCGGCTGCGGGTCGTTCGCGCCGATGCCGCGCGGCCGGGCCGCGCCGATCGGCAGCGCCAGCCGGGTGGCGTGGCGCAGCACGTCATGGTTGGACAACACCCAGGTGGTGGGCGCGCCGACGGCTTCGGTGGCGGCCAACGACCGTTCGATCACCGTACGCTGCGCCTCGGAGGTCCACGCCGCCTCCAGGTACTCGAAGTTGAACGCCTGGTGCATCTCGTCCGGCCGGACGTACGCGGCGAGCCGCTCCGCCGGCTGCACCCACGCCTCGGCGACCAGGATCTGCTGCCCGGGGTACTCGTCCAGCACCGACCGCCACTGCCGGTAGATCTCGTGTACGCCGTCCTGGTCCCACATCGGCGGCCGGGGCTGGTCGACGTGGTCGCCGGAGGTGGTCTCCTCCGGGTAGTGCCAGTCGGCCAGGTCGGCCTGCTTGACCAGGCCGTGCGCCACGTCGACCCGGAAGCCGTCGACGCCCCGGTCCAGCCAGAACCGCAGGATGGCCACGAACTCGTCGCGAACCTGCGCCGAGTCCCAGTTGAGGTCGGGCTGGCCGGCGTCGAACAGGTGCAGGTACCACTGGCCCGGCGTGCCGTCCGGGCCGTCGACCCTGGTCCAGGCGGGGCCGCCGAAGACGGACCGCCAGCTGTTCGGCGGCTGGTCCCCATCTGGGCCGCGTCCGTCGCGGAAAACGTACCGGTCCCGGGCGGAGCTGCCCGGCTCGGCGCCGAGCGCCTCGACGAACCAGGGGTGTGCCGACGACGTGTGGTTCGGCACCAGGTCGACGATCACTCGCAGCCCCCGGTCGTGGGCCTCGGCGATCAGCCGGTCGGCGTCGGCGAGCCGGCCGAAGATCGGGTCGACGTCGCGGTAGTCGGCCACGTCGTAGCCGGCGTCGGCCTGCGGCGACGGGTAGAACGGTGACAGCCAGATCGCGTCGACGCCGAGGGCGACGAGATCGTCCAGCCGGGCGACGACGCCGGGCAGGTCACCGATGCCGTCGCCGTCGGAGTCGGCGAACGACCGGGGGTAGATCTGGTAGATGACCGCCTCCCGCCACCAGTCGGTGCCGGCACCGTCTCGGGTACGGGTCCCGGCACCGTCTCGGGTACGGGTCGATGGCGTGTTCACCAGTGTGCTCCTCAGCTCAGCTTGGTTGGCGGGCTTCCCCGCAGCCAGGAACGCCCTGGCCGCCGGGGCAGCGGTGCCTCGTACGTGGGTCTACCAGGTCCGCCGGTGCGGTCACCCGGTTTCCCGGGGTGGCGCGGTCGACTCGCGGACCACCAGTCGGGTGGGCAGGGTCACCGTGTCGGTCGGCGTGGCGGCGGCGGGCGGCGTGCCGGCTGCGAGCGGGTTGGGCGGCGTTTCGGCTGCGAGTGGGCCGAGTAGCGTGCCGGCGGCCAGTCGGCCCTGCTCGGCGGCGGGTTGGGCGACGGTGGTCAGCCCGACCACCCGGGCCACGTCGTGGTCGTCGATGCCGATCACGCTGACGTCCGCCGGCACCCGCAGTCCGGCCTGTCGCAGAACTGCGATGGCGCCGAGCGCCATCTCGTCGCAGGCGGCGAAGATCGCGGTCGGCACCGGGCCACGGCGCAGCAGTTCGGCGGTGGCCAGTCCGCCGCCGGCGATGGTGAAATCGCCCTCCAGGTCCAGTGCCGGGTCCGGGGTGAGGCCGGCCGTGACCAGCGCTTCCCGGTAGCCGCGGCGGCGGTCCAGGTGGGCGGTGAAGGCCAGTTCCTCGCCGGAGTTGCCGGAGATGTGGGCGATCCGCCGGTGCCCGAGCCCGATCAGGTGGCCGGTGGCGGTCCGGGCGGCGGCCACGTCGTCGATCCGGATGCTGGGCCAGCCGGGTACGCCGGTGCCGGAGCTGACCGTGACCCCCGGCATGCCCAACGCGGAGATGGCGGCAAAGTCGGACCGGTGCAGCGGGGTGGCGACCAGCATCAACGCGTCCACCCGGTGGCGCAGGCTGGCGGTGTGCAGCATCCGCTGCCGGGCGTTCTCCCGCCCGCCGAGGTTGTACAGCAGCAGGTCGTAGCCGGCTTCCTGCAGCGTGTCCTCGGCGGCTTCGACGACGGTGCTGAAGAACCAGCGGGTGATCCGGGGCACCACGACCGCGACGGCCCGGGTCTTGCCGCCGGCCAGCCGTGACGCGCTGGGCGAGGCGATGTATCCGAGTTGCGCGGCGGCGTCGAGCACCCGTAGCCGGGTCGCCTCGGTGACCGTCGGCAGGCCCCGGAGGGCCCGCGAGACGGTCGCCGTGGAGACCCCGGCCAGCCGGGCGACGTCGTCGATTCTGGTCATGGATCATCACCTCGCCCGCGTGGTCGCGGCCGGCGTCGCCCCGTGGTCAGCCCTTGACGCTGCCGGCCAGCAGCCCTCGGACGAAGTACCGCTGCAGGGAGAGGAAGACGATCAACGGCACGATGATCGAGACGAAGGCGCCCGAGGTCAGGCGTTGCCATTGATCACCTCGGGTGCCGGCGAGTTCGGCCAGCCGTACTGTCAGTGGTGCCACCCGGCTCTCGCCGCCCGCGAAGATCAACGCGACCAGCAGGTCGTTCCAGACCCAGAGGAACTGGAAGATGCCAAACGCGGCCAGCGCCGGGGCGATCAGCGGCAGCACGATGGTCCGGAAGATCTTCGGGTGGCTGGCCCCGTCGACCCGGGCCGCCTCCATCAGGTCCTTGGGCAGCTGCGACACGAAGTTGTGCAGCAGGAACACCCCCAGCGGCAGGGCGAAACAGGTGTGCGCGAACCAGACCTGGACGTAGCGCTCGTAGCTGTCCAGCCCCCAGGGCGGGGTGATGGTGACGCCGCCGATCGTGGTGCCCTGCGAGAAGAACCGCAGCAACGGCACCAGCGCCATCTGCAGCGGCACGATCTGCAGCGCGAAGATGCAGATGTAGATCAGGTCCCGGCCGCGGAAGTTGATCCAGGCCAGCGCGTACGCGGCCAGTGCCGCGAAGGCCAGCGGGAACAGCACTGACGGGATGGTGATCACCAGCGAGTTGACGAAGTAGCTGGACAACTGCCCGGACGACGAGGACCGGCCGAACAGCACGTCCTGGTAGTTCTGCAGGGTGACCTGCGGGTCGGTGAAGAAGGTCCACCAACCGGTGGTCCGGATCTCCTCGGCCGGTCGGAACGAGGAGACGAACAGACCGAACGTCGGGATGGTCCAGATCACCGCGATGACGATCGCGACGATCGTCGCCGTCGGAGTGTTGAGCCGCTTGCGGACCCGGCCGACCCGGGTACGGGGCCGTTCCTCCCCGCTGCTGGCCGGAGCGGCCACGGGGGGCGTGGTGGTGGTCACGGGTGTCACACCTCCCGCTGCTTGCGCAGGTTACGGATCTGGTAGATGACGATCGGGATGACCAGCACGAACAGGAACACCGCCAGGGCCGAGCCGTAGCCGTTCTGGCCGTAGCGGAACGCCTGGTTGTACATCTCGTTGGCGATCACACCGGTGTCGTAGTTGCCGTTGGTCATCGTCCGGACGATGTCGAAGACCTTCAGGGTGGCGATCGAGATGGTCACCACCACGACGATCAGCGCCGGGCGGATGCTCGGCATGGTGACCCGCCAGAACATCTGCCAGGCGTTCACCCCGTCGAGGCGGGCGGCTTCGATGATGTCGGCTGGAATCGCCTTGATCGCGGCGGAGAGCACCACCATCGCGAACCCGGCCTGGATCCAGATCATCACCACGATCAGCAGCAGCGTGTTCAGCGGGGCGTTGAGCTGCAGCCAGCGCTGCGGCTCGAAGCCGAACAGGGTGACCAGGTAGTTGAGCAGGCCGTACTGCTCCTGTTCGCCGCCCCGGTACGCGTAGACGAACCGCCAGATGATGCTGGCGCCGACGAAGGAAATCGCCATCGGCATGAAGACCAGCGACTTGGCCAGCGCCTCGAACCGGGCCTTGTCCACCATGATCGCGTAGAGCAGGCCGATCGCGGTCGCCACCGTCGGCACCAGAATCACCCAGATCAGGGTGTTGGTCAGCACCTGGATGATCTCGTCCTGGGAGAACATCCAGCGGTAGTTCTCCAGGCCGACCCAGTTCTCGCTGCGTCCGTCCATGAACGACAGGACGGTGGTGCGCAGCGCCGGGATGACCAGTCCGATGCCGAGCAGCAGCAGGGCCGGCAGCAGAAAGAACAGGCCGAACAGGCCTTCGCCGCCGCGTCGGGGTCGGCCGATCGGCACCGATCCGCCACCACCACCGGCGCTGGCCGCGATCAGCCGCTGCTCCCGTCGGCGGGCGAACCAGCTCGGCACCGCGTCGAGCAACAGCAGCATGCCGCCGACGATCACCACGAACGCGATCAGGCCGTACAGCAGCATCAACAGCTTCGGGTACTGCTCAGCGAAGTCGAAGTACATCCGCCCTCCCAACGGATCGTCGACCGGAGCCAGCTATGGTGCGGCCGGCCCACCCCCGGTGTGCTCGTGGGTGGGCCGGCCGCGTGGTGTCAGCTGGTCGGCCAGGAGCCTTCGATGTAGTCGAGGGTCTCTTCGGTGTTCTGGCCGCTGAGCCAGTCCACCATGCCGCGCCAGAAGGTGCCCGCGCCGACCGCGGCCGGCATCAGGTCCGATCCGTCGAAGCGGAACGTGGTGTTCTCGTCCTGCAGGATCTCCACGGAGAGCCGGTCGATCGGGTTCTCCACGTTGGCGATGTCCAGCCCGGTGTTGGCCGACACCCAGTTGCCGAGCGAGGCCCGGCTGTTGGCGTACTCCGGCGAGGCCAGGTAGGTCTGCACCGCCTGGACCTCGGGCCGGTCGGCGAAGGCCACGGTGAACTCGCCACCGCCGAGGACCGGCTGGCCGGCGCTCGGGTCGTTGGTCGGGAAGTAGAACGCGAAGACGTCGCCGTCCTCGGCCACCTCGGTGCCCTCCGGCCACTGGTTGGCGTAGAAGCTGGCCTGCCGGTGCAGCGCGCAGTCACCGTCGAGGATCGGGGTGCCGGCATCCTGGAACGAGGTCGCGGTGATGCTGTCCACGCCACCGAAGCCGCCGTTGACGTACTCCTCGTTCTTGAGGATCGAGCCGGCCTGGTCGACGGCCTCGGCGACCCGCGGGTCGTTGAACGGGATGTCGTGGGTGGTCCACTGGTCGTAGACCTCCGGCGTCTGGGTCCGGAGCATGATGTCCTCGATCCAGTCGGTGGCCGGCCAGCCGGTGGCGTCACCGGACTCGACCCCGACGCACCACGGCTTGGTGCCGGTGGCGGCGACCTCGTCGCTGAGCGCGATCAGCTCGTCCCAGGTCTCCGGCACGGTCCAGCCGTTGTCGGCGAACATGCTCGGCGAGTACCAGACGAAGGACTTGACGTTGGAGCCGAGCGGGGCGCCGTAGAAGGTGCCGTCGACCGTGCCGTACGCCAGCCAGTCCTCGCTGTAGTTGGCCTCGGCCATCGCCTTGGTCCCGTCGGAGGCGGCCTGCAGCTGGCCGGCCTCGGCGAACCGCCCGAGCAGGCCGGGCTGCGGGATGAAGGCGATGTCCGGCGGGTTACCGCCGTCCACCCGCACCTGCAGCTGGGCTTCGAACTCGCCACTGCCCTCGTAGCGGATGTCGATGTCGGTGCAGTCGACGAACTCGCTCCAGGACTGCTCGAGCAGGTCCGCCTCGGCGTCGCGGATCGAGGCGTAGATCGTCACCTCGGTGCCGTCGTTGCCCTGGTAGTCACTGTATGACGCGCATTCCTCGGAATCCGGGTCCGCGCTGGTGCCGCTGTCGGAAACACACGCCGTCGAGGCGAGAGCCAGCCCGAGCACGCTGGCGAGCGCGAAGACCTGGCGTGGTCTGGTGAAGACCGCCATGTAGCGTTCTCCCTTCCTGGCCGGCGGGCCCCGCGTCCCCGCAGTCGGGCTGCGCCGATCGGTTGCTGTCTGGGCGTCTACACATGTAAGCGCTTGCAATGGAAGTGCGTCCAGTCCTGAGCAGCTACGAGCCAGTAACGATTCGGAAACCTTGACCCGCTACTCAGCTGTTGAGCTGCCAGATGGACAGGTTCAGCGCGGCGGCGAAGGTGACCCAGCCCCAGTACGGGACCATCAGCAGAGCGGCTGGTCGCCAGACTCGCCAGAACAGCACCACGGTGAGGCCGACAAGCAGCCAGAGGAGCACGATCTCGGCGAACGCCAGACCGTACCGGCCGGCGGCGAAGAACAGCGGTGTCCAGGCGGCGTTGAGCACCAGCTGGGCCAGCCAACTGGCGATCGCCAGGCCGGCACCGGCCCGTCGCCAGACGGTGAACCCGGCGACGGCGATCAGCACGTACAGGATGGTCCAAACCGGGCTGAACAGCCAGGACGGCGGTGCCCAGGACGGCTGGACCAGTTCGGCGTACCGGGAACCGGCGTCGCGGGCGGCGAACGCCCCGACCGCCGCAGCCGCCGCCACCAGGCCGAGGAACACCGGTAGACCCCACCACGAGCGCATGGCAACTCCAGGGAACAGCAAATTGGGGAGCGCGTAGCGACTCCAGGGAAACAACAGGTCAGGCCGGGGCCGCCGGCACCGGTCCGCAATAGGGAGGAGCGGGCCGGTCCGGCGGCGCCGGCAGGCTCGGGGTAGATGTGGTCAGGTCGATGTCGGTTGAGGGGGCCGGGGGTACGCCCGGCACCGTCAAGCGAACAGGCTCACGCCACCGGGACCGACGAGCAGCCCGACGACGATCAGCACGATGCCCCAGAGCAGTTGCCGACGGAACAGCGCGAGAACGCCGGCGACGACCAGGACGACTGCGAGAATCCAGAGAAGTAGCTCCATGGCCGCTGAATACCCTTGCGACCGGCGACGGAAACCTGCACCAGTCTGGTCAAGCGGCCGACCCGGCGAGCGAATACACGCTGTACGCCTGTTTGATCACCGGATGGGCGACGTTACGGACCCGAACCCCACCGGGGGTGGTGCCCCGTTCGCTGCCGAAGTGGGCGTGGCCGTGCACCGCGAGGTCGGTCGGTGCCGCGTCGATCGCCTCGGCAAGCAGGTAGGAGCCGAGGAACGGGTAGATCTCGGGCGGCTCGCCGGCTAGTGTCTCCGGCACCGGCGAATAGTGGGTCAGCGCCACCCGTACGTCGCAGTCCAGCCCGACCAGCGCCGCCTGTAGCCGATCTGCGGCGTCCGCCGTGGTGGCGACGAACGCCTTCATCTCCGGCTCGCCGAACCGGCTCGCGCACCGCCCGGCGAACCCGCCCCCGAACCCCTTGACCCCGGCCACCCCGAGCCGGCCGCCGGGGCAGTCCACCACCACGCCGTCGCCGTCGAGCACCGTGACCCCGGCGTCGCTGAGTATCCCGACCAGCTGCGGCACCTGGTCACAGTGGTGGTCGTGGTTGCCGAGCACCGCCACCACCGGGACCGCCAGACCGCCGAACTCGTCGGCCACGCACCGCGCCTCCGACTCCGTGCCGTGCCGGGTCAGGTCGCCGGCCAGCAGCAGGACGTCGGCCCGGTCACCGAGCTGCGCCAACGCTGGGCGGAACCGGCCCAGCACGTCGCTGTCCATGTGCACGTCTCCGACGGCCGCGACGCGGATCACGACAGCTCCTCCGCCTCGGTCGGCACGGTGGTGCGACTGACGACGATGTCGACGATCAGGCGTACGCCGGGGAAGCGCTCGGCCACCAGCCGGACGATCTCCGCCCGCCGGTGGGCGCTCTCGACCTCGCCGCACAGCACCAGGCTGTGGTCCCGGCGAGAGACGCCCACCCCCTGCTCGGCGGTGTCGGCGTGCTCGCTGAGCAGCCGCTGCACCGCCGCCTCGGTGTAGCCGTCGAGCCGGTCCGGCCCGGTCTGTCGCGTCGACTGCCCCGATATCCGGGTCATTGCCCCACCTCCTGGCTGTCGTCGGGTGCCCGTCGGTGGCATACCCGTTCCCGGCCGGTTCGTGCGTGCGGGCACGGCGCGTGACAGTGGGCGAGCGGGGTGACGACGTGCACGTGCTCGCTACCGTTGGGAAAGTGCTCGTCACAGTGACCCATGCGCCACCGTCACCATCAGAGTCACCGTCCCGGCCCGCGTCCCGCCCGCCGTCGCCCGTACAGTCCACGTCGTCAGCCGTGTCGCCATGCCCGCCACCGGACCCCGCAGGGAGCACAGTGGATGCCGATCCGGCCTGGTCGCCGCCGGCCGGGCTGCGACGGATCGCGTTGGTGGGCATCGACGGGGTCGGCAAGACCACTCAGGCACACCTGCTGGCCGAGGCGCTGACCGCCGCCGGCCGGCCCGCCCGGTACTGGCGCAACGCCGGCGGTCGACGCTGGCTCGACCGGTTGGCGGTCCGGATCGGCCGCCCGGACGCCCGACGGATGGTCGGCCGTGGCGGGCTGATGTTCCTCGAGGCGTTGCTGCGCTGGCTCGCGATCGCCCGGTCGGTGCTCGGCTCACGCCGGGCGATCGCGGTGATGGACCGGTACGCGGTCTGCCAGTACGCCAGCATCCGCACCCACGGCGCAGGCCACTGGGAGCGGCCCGCCCGGCTGGCCTACCGGGTGTTTCCCCAACCGGACGTGACGTTCCTACTCTTGCTGCCGCCCGCCGAAGCGGCCCGGCGGATCGACGCCCGGGGCACCGACCACGAGTCGCTGGAGTTCCTGGCGACCAGCGCGGCCGCATACGGGTCGCTGCCGGAGGCCGCCGGGTTCGTGGCCATCGACGCCCGGGGCACGGCCGCCCAGGTCGCCGCAGTGATCCGGCAGCGGCTGACCGAATGGCGGCCGGACGACGGCCGTCCAGCCGGCGCCTCGTGGCGGCCGGATCCAGACGATTCGCGTGCGTCGTGACCCGCAGGCCGGTGTCTGTCGGGTGGTGATGAACCGTGCACCCCGCTCGGGCCGTACTCCTGGCCAGGACCAACCGACCGGCGTTGGCCAGGACCAACCGACCGGGCGGGCAGTGACGAGGATCGCAGGAGGGGTAGTGACGGGAATCGCTGCGCCCCTGCCCGGTGTCGTGGTGTGCTGGGAGTCTGCCACGCCCCGCCGACCTGAGTGCATCGGGCAGTCGGCCGGCCCGACGCAGCGTGGCGATCGAGGAGCCTGGCAGGAAACGCCAATCCCGCTCACAGCAATTATTCAGGCAATCGTGTCAGCTTCGACTCACGAGACGGAATCCCTGACGCGTCTCATCTGTTGTGCAGGTGTCGGCGCCATACGGCGGGCCTGCCACATCAGGTTCGCCGGATCGGAGGCGGACGTGACGGGGGAGAGGCTGATGGAGATGCGCATCGCAGGTGACAGGGCACGACGTGGGGTTAACGAGGGGACCGTGAGCAACGTGGAGAAGACGATGGCTTTGCGGACCGACGAGGTCGCCGAGGAGCGGGACCTCGTTGGCGTCTACCTGCATGAGATCTCCCGCACGCCGCTGCTCGACGCGGCCCGGGAAGTCGACCTCTCCAAGGCGATCGAGGCCGGTCTGTACGCGGAGCACCTGCTGGAGCAGGGCGTGCCGCGGGCCGGGGTGAGCCGCGAGGAGCTGGAGCGGCTGGTCGTCGAGGGTGAACGGGCCAAGGACCTGTTCATCCGGGCCAACCTGCGTCTGGTGGTGTCGATCGCCCGCCGCTACGTCCGGTCCGGGATGCCGATGCTGGACCTGATCCAGGAGGGCAACACCGGTCTGGTCCGCGCGGTGGAGAAGTTCGACTACGAGCGTGGTTTCAAGTTCTCCACCTACGCGACCTGGTGGATTCGGCAGGCCATCAGCCGGGCGATCGCCCAGCAGGAGCGGACCGTACGGCTTCCGGTGCACCTGGTCGAGGACGTCAACCGGATGCGCAACGTGGCCCGCCAGTTGACCCGGGAGCTCGGTTCGGACCCGGAGCCGGAGCAGATCGCCGCCTCGCTCGGCGTGCCGGTCGAGCGGGTGCACGAGCTGGTGCGGTGGTCGCAGGACACGGTGTCGCTGGACACCCCGGTCGGCGACGACGGCGACACCAACCTGGGCGACCTGGTGGCCGACAGCGACGCACCGTCGCCGGAGGACATCGTGCTCACCGGTTTGGAGCGGCAGCGGATCGAGGGCCTGCTCAACCACCTGGACGACCGGTCCGCCGGCATCATGCGGGCCCGGTACGGCTTGGAGGACGGGCGGGAGCACTCGCTGACCGAGGTCGCTTCGCGCTTCTCACTGTCCCGGGAGCGCATCCGTCAGCTGGAGATCCAGGCGCTGGGCCGGCTGCGGGAGCTGGCCCGGGCGGAGGGACTGCAGGCTGCCTGATCCGCCGATGAACTGACAACCCACCGACGAACTGCCGACGGCCCGGCATCCGCAAGGCGGATGCCGGGCCGTCGGCAGTGTCGCGCGAGCGACCGGGTCAGCGGACCCGGCCGTAGCCGTACGGCGGCATCATGTCCACACTGGCCAGCTCGACGGTACGGCCGAAGGTGGGTGCGTGGATCACCTGGCCGCCGCCCACGTACAGGCCGACGTGGGCGAGACCGTTGTAGAACACCAGGTCACCGGGCTGCAGTGCGCCACGGTCGATTTTCGCGACCACGTCCCACTGCATCGCCGCGTTGTGCGGCAGGCTCTTGCCGGCGGTACGCCACGCGGCAAGCGTCAGGCCCGAGCAGTCGTAACCGTTCGGGCCGCTGGCAGCCCAGACGTACGGCTTGCCGATGGCTCCGTACGCGAACTCGACGACCGAGCCGGCGGCACCGGACACCGACGGGACGGTTCCGGTGTACGACGAGCCGGTCTGGCTCGCGGCACCGTAGGCCCGTTCCCGCTTGTCCATCAGCTCGTCGATGTCCGCTTCGATGCTCTTCTTGCGGTCGGCGAGCTCCTTGACCTGGGCGTCCTGCTTCTTCAGTGCCGCCTGCAGCTTCTCCTGCTCGGCCAGGTAGGTCAGTTGGGTGCTGGTGAACTCGCTGAGCCGCTGCTGCCGGTCCCGGGCCAGGTGGTCCAGGGTGCCGAGCCGGTGGATAAAGCTGCCGGAGGTGCCGTCGAGCAGGGCGCTCGCGGTGCTCAACCCGCCGGTCTTGTACGCGTTGACCGCGATCTGACCGACCTCGGTCTGCGCTGCCGCGAGTTCGGCCTGCAGCGGGCCGAGCTTGGCGTCGATCTCCTCGGCCGCCGCCCGGGTGGCCTTGGCCTCCTCCCTGAGCCGGTTGTACGACTCGACGACCTTGGCCAGCTCTTCGGATTCCTCGTCGATCTGCTGCGTGAGTTCGCTGACCGTCGGCTGGGCGGTCGCGGCGGTCGCCGGTACCACCAGGCCGAGGCTTACGCCGGCCAGCATCAGGGTGCGCAGCAGAATCCGCGCTGTTGACAAGAACGCAGAACCCTTCTTCCTCGCCGCCTACCGGGTTAGCTGACGGATTCGGGCGGGAAGTTCGCCCTACCGCGGTGAACCGCGGATTCACCCCAGTTGCCGATGGGTCCCCGGATCGCAACCGTGAGATCACTGTTTGTAACGTCAGATAATCTCAGGATGGCGATTCGGCGGCACTGGACCGGCGTCACCGCTTCCCGGCGACTGGCGACCGGACCAGCTGGTCCAACTTAGCCGCAAGGGTTACGACGCGGAAAGTGCTGCGATCGTGATCCGTGGCATGGAACTGGCCGGAGCCCGTTGACAGTTACTGGATGTGACGGTTGGCTGCTCTGGGCAACATTCCTGTTGCCTTCGCGTGACCGGTTGACTCCGGCGCGTCGTCATTGGACAGCGTCTGATCAATTGCGAATAATGCGTCATTAGTCGGTCTGTGCGGTTGTCGTCAGTAAGCTATCCGGATGAATAGCCGCAAAAGGTCTGATTCGCCATCCAGGACGCGGCCTGCCGTACGTCATTCTGCTAGGTGGCAGAATGACCACCTTCCATCGAGTAGCTAGCTGTTTGCACAATGGACCCGCAAGGTCAGCGCCGCACGAGCCCTTCGGAGGCAGCTATGCGTGCTACTCGCCAGACCCCGCCCCGACGCGGTTCCCCGGTGCCCGCCCAGTCCGGCTCCAGTGTCGGACGGACCTTCTACCGGCAGCCCGGCATCTGCGTGACCGGTGAATGGTTCGTCGTGGCCGGCCGGCGTTTCGCCGTCCGCGACCTCACCGAACTCCGGACCGCGCGAGGCGCCCGCGATTGGCTCACCGGCCGGGTGATCGCGGTGACCGCCCTGACCCTGGCGGCGGTCGCGGTGACCGTCGGCTACACCCGCGGGTTGGACGAGGTCAGCGCGGGTGTCTACCTCGCCATGCTGGCGGCTGCGTTCGTGCCGGTGGCGGTCGCCTGGCTCGGCGACCGGTTGCGGCCGCGGGCGTACGAACTATGGGGCCGTCACCAGGGACTGCTGTTGCTGCTGTTCAGCACCGACGACGAACGCCAGTACGGCCAGGTGAGCCGGGCGTTGATGCGGGCTCGGGAGATCTCCCGGCTGGCCGGTCTGTCCGAGCCGGTCACCATCGAGCCGTGGGTGCCCGACCAGCGGTGAGCGGGCCCGGCCGCCGTCGCGGTCGTCGGCGGGCTGGTCGACGTCGATCAGCCCGCGTCCGGCCCGTCCAGCCGCCGGGCGAGGTCGTGCAGCATCGCCACCGAGTCGGCTGGCGACAGGGATTCCGCCCGTAGTCGGTCGAAGACATGCTGGTACGGCCGGACCTCGTCGGCCCGGTCGATGACCTCCTCGACCAGAGCGCTCTCCACGTACACCACGTCAGCGTCGGCCTGGTCGGCGAAGTGCAGGATGACGAACGGCCCGAGCACCGTGTTGCTTCCGGCGGCGAACGGCAGCACCCGGACCGTGACATGAGGCGCCGCTGACATCTTCGCCACATGCTGGAGCTGCTCGCGCAGCACCCGCGGGCCGCCGGTCATCCGGCGCAGCGCAGCCTCGTCGATGATCACCTCGATCTGCGGCGGATCGGCGCCGAAGAGCACCTCGTGCTGGCGGGCCAGCCGGATCTGCACCCGCCCTTCGATCTCGGCCGCCGGTACATGGTGCGGGCCGTCGGCCGGGATCACCGCGCGGGCGTACTCCTCGGTCTGTAGCAGGCCGGGGAAGCTGATTGGCTGAAAGTACCGCAGTGCCGACGCTTCCGCCTCCAGCCCGATGTAGGCCGCGTAGGCGGCCGGCACCCGATCCTTGTAGCCGCTCCACCAGGCGCGCCGTCGTGCCGCCCGGGCCAGCTCGACGAGCTCCTGCACCTGCTGCTGGTCGCGTACGCCGTACAGGTCCAGCAAAGCCTTGACGTCGTTGGTCGAGATGCTGACCGAACCCGACTCGATCCGGATCAGCTTCGACAGCGACCAGTCCATTTGAGCGGCGACGTAGTCCTGGGTCAGCGCGGCGGCATCGCGTGCCCGGCGTAGCGCCGCACGCAGCCGGCGACGCCCGATGGTCGGGCCCTGGTGTCGGGCAGGCATGGGAACGCTCCGGGGGGGGTGCCTTGCAGAGTGCCACCTGGCTGGTTGCCACCCTGTTGCAGGCTACACCGCCGCCGTCAGGTCTGCTAAGGACGGCCGGCCCTCCGCATGGTCCGAACGGCGGTTTCACCGGGTTTTCGCGGTGTCGCCCAGTCGCGTCGGCAAGATCGGGGACTGATACAGTCCGCCCGATTGCCTGCGTGCTCTGATGGCAAATTTACCGATTTATCCTTATTGAGGAGTCTAGGTGACTGTGATCAGCACTGCCGGTCCGGCGTGGCGTAAGAGCCGCCGCTGCGAGGCGACGACCTGCGTCGAGGTAGCCGAGATCGGCTCGGCGGTCGGGGTGCGCAACTCCACCGACCCCGGAGTGCACCTGGAATTCTCGGCAGCAGCCTGGTCGGCATTCGTCGCCGGGCTGTCCGGTGCGCCGACCAGCTCCGGCGGCCACACGATGGGTTGATCCGACGCCGCACGAGGCTCGGCTCCCCGGCCGCCGACAACGTCGGCCGTACGCCCCGGCCGGGTCGGCCCGACGACGGTGCCGGCCCGGCCGGGGCACCGTCAACCGGTCACCGCCCGCCCGGTCTCAGCCGGTGAACACCTTGTCCGGCTCGGTACGCGGTTGCTCGCTCGCCCAGCGGCTGACCACCCGCTCGGCGTAGAACGACACGAACGGCACCGTCCCGGCCAGCATGATCGCCAGGATCCGGCCGAGTGACCAGTTGGCCCGCCGGGCCAGGTCGAACGCGGCGACCAGATAGACCATGTAGAGGAACCCGTGCGCCGGCCCGACCGTCTCGACCACGATGGCCCGGTCGAACAGGTACTTCAACGGCATGCCGATCACCATCAGCAGGATCAGCACCACGCCGACCACGTACGCGATCAGCCGGTACCGGGTGAGTGCGCCTGACACTGTCGTCCGTCCCTTTCTCTTCCGGTCAGCCCGGGTAGTCGCCGGCCCTGGCGTGCGGATTCGCGTTCAGCCAGGCCAGGTAGTTGTTGTAGGCGGACAACTCCGGGTCGTCCGGGCCGGGGGCGGCGGTCACGCCAGGGGCAGACCGGACCCGTACCGGTCGGCCGAACGTCTCCTCCCGCGATGGTGCGTTCTTTGGTGTGCCGTTCCTCGGCGAGTCGTTGTCCGGTGTGTCGTTGTCCGGGCCAGGTACCGCCCGGTGGGCCTGCCGTATCTCACGGACCCAGATAAACACCACGAACGCCGCGAAAACCGGCCATTCCACCGCGTATGCCCAGCTCAGCGTGTTGCCGGCGGCGGCCCGGCTGATCTGCCACCAGCCGAGCGCGAGGAAGCCCACCACCAGCGCCACCGCTGCCAGGTGCCGCAGGATCCACACCGGGGTCCACAGCTGCCGCATGCAGGGAAGCGTACCGGCCGCCCGTCGGCTTCTCCGACGAGCCGTCGTAGTCAGATGCGTGGCCGCCCGGAAACCGCCGCCCGGTGTTTGCCGCCGACCGGCCGGGGAACCCTACGACGGTAATGCCTCGTCGACTCCCCGGAGGCTGGAGATGACGGATTCAGCGCGGTACGGCAGCTACTCCCCGGCGGCGGCCGGTCGGCCCTTCGAGCCCCGCCCGGACCATCCGCCCGGTGCCACCCCAACCTGGTCGGCGCCGCCCGGACCGGGAGCCGAGACGTGGGTCGACAGGGTCGACGACACCGGGATCGACCCGGTCGAGCTGGCCGACGACGAACTGCTCCGCGAGATCGGTAGCCTGCACCGGACCCGGCTGGACACGCTGCGGCACGGCACCGACGCGGCGCTGGCCAACCATCTGCACCGCACCGCCGACCTGGAGACCGAGTACCTTACCCGGCACCCGGGCCGAGAGGTCGATGCCGCCCGGTTGCGGCACGGGGAGTAGGTCGTGCCCGCGTACGCCGAACGCGGTGTCTCCGCGCCCCCTGAGGTGGCGTTCGGCACCGCGACCGACCCCGACCGCAGGGCCGCCTGGTTGCCGGGGCCGCTGCGCCAGGTGCCGGCGGAACCAGTCCACGGCGACCACCTGCAGGCCCGGTGGGCGACGGCGGGCGGCCCGTGGACGGCTGTTGTGCAGGTGTACCCGGTGCAGGCGGGCGGTGCAATGCTCCGCCTGGAGCTGGACTCCGACCTGCCGCACGAACAACTGACTCGGCTCGCCGACGAGACGCTGACCAGCCTGGTCCGGGCGGTCACCGACAACCTCAACGCCGGTTGACGGTCAGCCCGCAACGCCGGCTGACCGTCAGCCCGCAACGCCGGTTGCTTGTCAGTCGGCGGTGAACCCGGGCTTCTCCATCCCGGACCAGCCGCGAGGCGTCTCCGGCTCACGGTCCCGGTCGGTCCCTTCGATGATGTCGTGGGAGACCGCCGTGTCGTCGTGCTCGCCGGCGAAGTCCGGGTCGTCCTCGGGTGGCTGGCCGTCCGGGGTCTGGCCGAGTGCGGCGGCCGGCCGGTTCTGGTGTTCGTCCATCGGTGATCAGGCACCTTCCGTAGATGAATGCAGGACCTCTTCCGCCTCGTCCTGGGCGTATTCGCCTTCCGGCAGAGCATTGATCCTGGTCAGCAGGTGAGCGGGCAGCTCGGCGGCGACCGCCCGGCGGGCGATCTCGGCCCGGCTCACCCGTTCCTTGCCGAGGTAGATGTCGTCGAGCAGTGCGTACAGCTCGGCACGGGACGTCTCATCGGTCACCTCCGCCTGCTACCCCGCCCGCGGCACGGCAAACGACGCCCCACGCACCGACCGGACCGCCGGGTTCATCCTGCCGACCGTCGGCGTTCCGCCCTCTCGGTCCGATCCGGGCACCTACGCTCGGGCCAGGAGGTGGACTCATGATCGGTACCATCTTGTGGGCGCTCGTCGCTGGCGCGATCATCGGCGCTCTGGGACGTCTGCTGCTACCCGGCCGGCAAAACATCTCTGTCTGGCTGACCATCGGCGTCGGAATTGCCGCCGCCCTGCTCGGCGGGGTGATTGCCGCCTGGCTGGGCATCGGCGAGACCGCCGGGATCGACTGGCTGCGACACGCGATCCAGGTCGCGCTGGCGGTGTTCTTCGTCTGGATCGCCGCGCGGGTGGCCGGCCACCGGCCGACCGACGCCCCGGGGCGCGCGACCCGGTGACCCGACGCCCCCGGTGCCCTGGCCACCCGCTGACTCCGCCCCGGGGCAGGCCGGTGCGCCGGCTGCGGCCTGGCTCCGCAGCCTGGCCGCAGCCGAGCGCGGCAGGCTACCGCTGCGCGGCGGCCAGCGCCGCCCGGCGGTCCCCGACCGCCGTCGCCAGCCGCCCAAGGACCTGAGCGGTCTGGTCCCAACCCAGGCAGGCGTCGGTGATCGACTGTCCGTGCACCAGTTCCCTGGTCGGGTCCAGATCCTGCCGGCCCGCCACCAGGAACGACTCCAGCATCACCCCGACGATGCCCCGTTGCCCGGCGCCGAGCTGCCCGGCGACGTCCTCGACGACCAGCGGCTGCCGGCGGTGGTCCTTGCCGCTGTTGCCGTGGCTGGCGTCGATGACCAGCCGCCGCGGCAGTCCGGCTGCCCGCAGCAGACCCAGTGCGGCGGCCACCGACTCGGCGTCGTAGTTGGGCTCACCGGCACCGCCGCGCAACACCAGATGGCAGTCGGCGTTGCCCCGGGTGTGCAGGATCGCCGGCGTCCCGGACATGTCGATGCCGGGGAAGACGTGCGGCACGGCAGCGGCCCGGATGGCGTCCACCGCGGTGGCGACGCTGCCGTCCGGGCGGTTCTTCATGCCGATCGGCATGGACAGCCCGGAGGACAGCTGTCGGTGCACCTGACTCTCGACGGTGCGGGCGCCGATCGCCCCCCAGGTCACCGCGTCGGCGATGTACTGCGGGGTGATCGGGTCGAGGAACTCGCAGCCCACCGGCAGCCCGGCCCGCAGCACCTCGAGCAGCAGCGAGCGGGCGATCCGCAGCCCGGAGTTGACGTCCCCGGATCCGTCCAGACCCGGGTCGTTGATCAGACCTTTCCAGCCGACCGTCGACCGCGGCTTCTCGAAGTACACCCGCATCACGATCAACAGGTCGTCGGCGTGCCGTTGCGCGGCATCGGCGAGCAGGTGCGCGTACTCAAGGGCGGCGGCCGGGTCGTGCACCGAACATGGGCCGACCACGACCAGCAGCCGGTCGTCCTGTCCGTCGAGCACGCCGGCGACGGCTCGTCGGCCGTCCAGCACCCGCGCGGTGAGCTGGTCGTCGAGGGGCAGCTCGTGGTGCAGCAGGGCCGGGGTGGTGAGCGGGACGACCCGGTCGATGCGCTGATCGGCGACGCGTCCGATGGAGATGCTCATGTGGTGTCTGTTCCTTCCGCCAGTCTCCCTGGGGAGCCGGCGCCCCCAGCCAAGCCGGCTGCTCGTTGGCATACGAAAGGGCAGGGGGCTCGATGCCCGCTGCCCTTGGCCGGCTCTGGTGGGGTGACGTCAGGTCAAGGCTGAGCCACCGGCACCAGGGCCGGCTGCCTAAACCATCGATACGTGCGCACCACGAGGCACACTGTACCGGATCAGCCGCTGAGCGCCACCCCGGCCGGGCCCCGGCAGTCGGGTGGAACCACCGGACTTCGGCCGGTTCTCACCGTCTGTCAACCACGACCGGCATCCGTGGCCGCCAGCAACACCTAGCGTCACGGCGGAGAAGGATGTCACTACGCCGACGGCGTCTGCTGGTACACCACCAGGGCGACAACCGGGTCTGGGCGTACGACGCGCTCGGCCAGCGAATCGATCTGGCCTACGACGACTCGCTGGTTTCGGCACCCCGCCACTGCCCGGCGTCGACAACATCGTCGGTACGCCGGGCGGCGACCTGTACGTCGCCGAGGACGGCGGCAACATGGAGATCTGCCTGATCACCCCGGACGATCGGATCGGGCCGTTCCCGCGGATCAGCGGCCAGTCGTCGGCGGAGATCTACGGTCCGGCGTTCTCCCCGGCCGGCGGTCGGCTGCACTTTTCGTCGCAGCGTGGCACCTGAACACTGACACCGACGACGACCCGTTCACCGGCCCACCATCACCGGGCGCCGCCACCACAGGTCAGGCGGCAGCCGACGGCGAAGCCGAGGCGGAGCGGATCGAATCGCGCGCCGGTCACCTGCTGCCGGAGGAGGAAGCGGCCGGCAGTGACGACCCGGTGCGTCAGGCCGCAGCCATCCTGGATGACTCCGACCGGCGCGAGCAGCCGCGTCCGCAGTCGGGCAGCATGCCGCGCGGCTGACCTCGATGGCGCCGGCCGACCTTTGCCGGCAACGGTCGAGCCATTGATGGCAACGGCCAACCCTCGACGGCACCCGGCCGGCCCGGTGCGGCCAGCCGGGGCCCCGATCGGATAACGTCGGGCGCATGTCGCCCAACGGGTACCCCTGGCCGATCGAGACCACCCGGCTGGACAACGGCCTGCGGGTCGTCGTCAGCCCCGACTCCAGCGCGCCGGTGGTCGCGGTCAATCTCTGGTACGACGTGGGCTCGCGTCACGAGCCCGCCGGCCGGACCGGATTCGCCCACCTCTTCGAGCACCTGATGTTCGAGGGGTCGGTCAACGTCGCCAAGACCGAGCACATGAAGTTGGTGCAGGGCGCGGGCGGCTCGCTCAACGCCACCACCAACCCGGACCGGACCAACTACTTCGAAACCGTCCCCGTCGAGCATCTGGCCCTCGCGCTGTGGCTGGAAGCCGACCGGATGGGCGGCCTGGTGCCGGCGCTGACCCAGGAGACGCTGGACAACCAGCGCGAGGTGGTCAAGAACGAGCGGCGGCAGCGCTACGACAACGTGCCGTACGGGGACGCCTGGCTACGGCTGCTGCCGCTGCTCTACCCGCCGGGGCACCCGTACCACCACGCCACGATCGGCTCGATGGACGACCTCAACGCCGCCGATCTGGCCACCTTCCAGGCGTTCCACGAGATGTACTACGCGCCGAACAACGCGGTGCTGACCGTGGTCGGCGACACCGACGCCGACGAGGTGTTCAGCCTGGCCGACAAGTACTTCGGTGGGATCGCCGCGCGGGTCGACATCCCGCCGGCACCGGACGGGCGTACGCCGACGCCACTGGCCGGCCCGGTGACCGAGACGGTCACCGCCGACGTACCGGCCGCCCGGCACTACCTGACCTACCGCACCTACCCGTTCGGAACCCCGGCGTACGACGTGGCGACCGTGCTCGGCACCGTGCTGGGCAGTGGCCGGGGCAGCCGGCTCTACCAACGGCTGGCCGACGGCGCCCGGATCGCGCAGCCCGACTACCTGGGTGCGTACGGCGTCGACCTGGCGCATGCGCCCGCACCGCTGATCATCACCGCGACCGCCCAGCCGACGGTGACCGCCGAGCGGCTCGCCGACGGCCTGACCGAGGTGCTCGACGAGGTGGCGCGCGACGGCGTCACCGCCGCGGAGGTCGACCGGGCCAAGGCGCTGCTCACCACGGGCTGGTGGCGTCAGGTCGCCAGCTTCGAGGGCCGGGCCGACACCCTCGGCCGCTATGCCACCCAGTTCGGTGACCCGGCCCGTGCCGGGGACCGGCTGCCGGGCTGGCAGGCGGTCACCACCGAGGCGGTCAACGACGAGGCCGCACGCCTGTTGCGGCCGGACAATCGGGTCCAGCTCAGCTATCTGCCGGAGGGCGACCAGTGACGATCATCGCGCAGCGGCCCGGACCGGGCGCCGCCCGGCCGTACCGTTTCCCGGACGTGATCCGGCGCAGCGTGGCCGGCGGCGAGATCGTCGCCGCCCACCTGCCCGGCCACCGGCTGGCGGTGGCGACCCTGCTGCTGGACGCCGGCGCCGGTCGGGAACCGGTCGGCCGGGAAGGGCTGGCCGGAGTGCTCGCCAAGGCTCTCGAAGAGGGCACCGAGACCCGGGACTCGGCCGCGTACGCCCTGGTCCTGGAGGGTCTCGGCACCGAGTTGTCCATCTCCGCCGACTGGGACTCGTTCCGGGTCGGCGTGCAGGTCAGCACCGACCGGCTCGGCGCGGCCGTCGAACTGCTCACCGAGGCGGTCCGCACCCCCCGCCTGGATCCGTCCGATGTTGAGCGGGTCCGCGACGACGAGGCGACCGCGCTGCGGATGTACTGGGCCAACCCGGGGCCGCGGGCCGAAGCCGCGTTGCGCGCCGACCTGTTCGGTGCCGACCAGCGGCACGGTCGGCCGATGGGCGGCGACCCCGACTCGGTGGCGGCGGTGACCGTGGCGGACGTCGTCGACTTCCACCGTGCGTGGTTCACCCGACCCGGCACCCTGCTGGTCGCCGGCGATCTGGACCTGATCGACCTGGACGCGCTCGGCGTGGCCGCCTTCGCCGGGGCGACCGGCTCGCCGTCACAGCCCGGACCGCCGCTGCCGGTCAGTTTGCGGGACCACCGGCGGATCATCCTGGTCGACCGGCCGGGCGCGGTGCAGTCCACGCTGCGGCTCGGCCATCCGGCCCCGCACCGGGCCCACCCCGACTACGTGCCGATGACCCTGGCCAGCACCGTCCTCGGTGGAGCCTTCACGTCGCGGCTCAACCACTTGATCCGCGAGGTACGCGGCTACACGTACGGCATCCGGTCGGACTTCGGGATGTCCCGCCGGTTCGGGCGCTTCGCGGTCAGTTCCAGTGTGCAGACCGGGGTCACCGCGCCCGCCCTGATCGACTCGGTCGGTGAGGTGTCCCGTACCCAGGCCGACGGGGTGACCGAAGAGGAGCTGGCGGTGGCCCGGTCCTGGCGGGCCGGCCAGCTCTCGGTCGAGCTGCAGACCCCGCCGGCGATCGCCAGCGCCCTGGCGACGCTGGTTGTGCACGGGCTGCCCGACGACTACCACGCCGGGCTGCGCGACGAGCTGCTGTCGGCGACGGTCGAGCAGGTCTCCGCCGCCGCCGCCACCCACCTGCGGGCCGAAGGGCTGACCCTGGTGGTGGAGGGCGACGCGGCCAAGATCCGCGACGAACTGACCGCCTCCGGCCTGGGGGAGCTGCACGACGCCGACTGATCCGCACCGGGCTCAGCGCCGTCGCAGCAGGCGCAGGGTGCGGAGCAGGTGTACGCCCGCGTACCAGGCCGACCCGAGGCCGCCCGGCAGCGCGATGACGTACGCCGCCCAGTAGCGGCCCTCAGCGGCAGGCCAGGAATGCGCTGACCGCGAGGCTGAGCCCGGCGAGGCTGCCGACCAGCATGGCGGGTGTGGTCCGCCAGAACGGTAGGCGTCGCTGCGGTTCGTGGTCGGCGAACTCCCGGGCGTACTCCTCGACTGGACCGAACCCGCTGTCCGGGGTCGCGCCCCGAGCCCACGCCGCGCCCCGAGCCCACGCCGCGATCTAGAAGGATCTGGCCGGTATATCGACCACGATCCTCCTAGATCGCGTCCGTCAGGGCCGTCAGGTCCGCGCGACCAGTCTGGTGTGTCCGGTTGGGTGGTTTACGTGTTGGCTTTCCGGTCAGGGTGTCATATGGTTGCCGGATGATCACCCCTGCGCAGCGCGACGGAGCCGTGACTGTCACGGCTCCGATCGGCGTGCCGGGCGTCGTGCTGCCGGGCGCCGACGTGCCGGGCGTCGGCGTGCCGGGCGTCGTGCTGCCGGGCGCCGACGTGCCCGGCGCCGCCGGCCGGCCGGGCCTGCCGCGCCCCACCGGCCGGGGTCCTCCGGACGGCCGTCGCACCACCACGACGACGGCCACCAGGGGCGAAGCGGATCAGCTTCGGCCCTTTTCTGTTGTTGAGGGGAGACCCGATGAGCACCGAACTGCACGGCACCCGCGGCACCGAATGGATCGAACAGGTACGGGTGCAACTGGCCGACCAGTTGGACATGCACCGGGCCCAGCTGACCGAACTCACCGCCGACACCGGTGACCCAGGCGAAGCGCACACCCGGGCCGCGCTGGTCGTCGCCGCCCGGCGCGGCTACGACCAGACCGTCGAGGCGCTGAACCGGATCGCTGCAGGCCGCTACGGCCGCTGCGACAGGTGCGGCGGCGACATCCCCCGGGAACGGCTGGAGATCCTGCCGCACGCGCGGTACTGCGTACCCTGTACGCGCTGACCGCGATTTGCCCGCCTACCGACTCGCGGTCGGTAGGCGGGCAAATACATTCGAACCCGCGACGGTGTGTCGTCCGTTGTACCCGGGTGTCCGCAATGTGCCGCAGAGAGGCGAGCGCTGATGCCCCAGCTCCACACGTCGGTGATGATCCGCTACGCGACCTACACCGACACCCCGCAAGTGGCCAAGACACTGGTGGAGGCATTTCTGGATACCCCCGAGTCGTCCTGGCTGATCCCGGACCCGGTCGCCCGTCGCCGGGTATACCAGCGGTTCTGTCCGGCGCTGATCGACTACGGGCTGCGCCAGGGCAGTATCTACCTCACTGAGGATTACAGCGCGGTGGCGGTGTGGCGTCCGTGCAGCCTGATCCTGCCCAACCCGGTCGAGTACGAGCAGCTGCTCGACGACACCTGTGGTGAGTACGCGTACCGGTTCCGGTTGCTGGACAACGCCCTCGCCGAACGACACCCGGTGGGCGAGCACCACTACCTGGCGTACCTCGGGGTCGCCCCGGACCGGCAGGGCTACGGCCTGGGTACGGCGTTGCTGAACCACCGGCACGCCATCTTCGACACCGCCGGCAGCGCCGCCTACGTAGTGGCCAGCAGCCCCGGCGCCCGCGACCTGTATGCCCGGCTCGGCTACCGGCTCACCGCCGCGGCACCGTTCCACCTGCCCGACGGCGGACCGCTGCTCTGGCCGATGTGGCGGCAGCCGCAGCTGGCCCGCCGTTACCTGAACTGACCGTTCCTACCTGACCTGATCGCGTGAGGGTACGCCGACGGGCCGGAAGGTGACGCCGGACAACTCGGTTCCGTCCCGGCCCGGCCCGTCGGTAACCTTCGCAGCATGAGGATCGGGGTTGCGACATGAGGATCGGAATTGTCGGCGCGACCGGGCAGGTCGGTGGCGTCATGCGGCAGGTGCTGGAGCAGCGGGCGGTGCCCGTCGACGAGTTGCGGTTGTTCGCCTCGGCCCGCTCGGCCGGCCGGACTCTGCCGTGGCGCGGCGGCGAAGTCGTCGTGGAGGACGCCGCCACCGCCGACTACCGAGGGTTGGACATCGCGCTCTTCTCGGCTGGCAAGGCCACCTCGAAGGAGTTGGCGCCACGGGTCGCGGCGGCCGGTGCCGTGGTGATCGACAACTCGTCGGCCTGGCGGATGGATTCGGACGTACCGCTGGTGGTCGCCGAGGTCAACCCGCAGGCCGCCGCCGACCGCCCGAAGGGCATCATCGCCAATCCGAACTGCACCACGATGGCGGCGATGCCGGTGCTGCGCCCGCTGCACGACGAGGCCGGCCTGGTCAGCCTGGTCGTCTCGACCTACCAGGCGGTCTCCGGCGCCGGCCTGGCCGGTGTCGCCGAGCTGGACGAGCAGGTCCGCAAGGTCGCCGAGGGCGCGGCGGCGCTGACCTTCGACGGCGGCGCGGTGGAGTTCCCGGCGCCCCGGTCGTTCGCCGCACCTATCGCGTTCAACGTGCTACCGCTGGCCGGCTCGATCGTCGACGACGGCTCCGACGAGACCGACGAGGAACAGAAGCTGCGCAACGAGAGTCGCAAGATCCTCGGCATCCCCGAGCTGCCGGTGAGCGGGACCTGCGTTCGGGTGCCGGTGTTCACCGGCCACTCGCTGCAGATCAACGCCCGGTTCGCCCGGCGGATCGACCCGCGGCGGGCGGCCGCGCTGCTGGCCGACGCGCCCGGCGTGGCGCTGTCCGACGTCCCGACGCCGCTGCAGGCGGCCGGCCAGGACCCGACGTACGTCGGTCGGATCCGGGTCGACGAGACTGTCGAGCACGGCCTGGCACTGTTCTGTGCCAACGACAACCTGCGCAAGGGCGCCGCCCTCAACGCGGTGCAGATCGCCGAGCTGTTGATCACCGCGGCGGCCTGAGCCCGGCACCGCAACAGTCCGTGCCGCAACAGTCCGTGCCGCAACAGTCCGCACCGCACCGCCGGGCGGGTCGTCGTCAGTCAGCGGCGACCCGTTCGGCGAGCAGCATCGCGGCGTCGTCGCTGATCTGGCCGCCGGCGTGGCGCTGCAGCTCAGTGACGACGCGGTCCAGCGCCTCCCGCCGGTCCGGCAGTTCCAGGCACGCGGTCACCCGGTCCGGGGCGAGGAACTCACCGCAGCCGTTGCGGGCCTCCACCAACCCGTCGGTGTAGAGCAGCAGCCGGTCTCCGACCTGCCAGGGCCGGGTCACCCGGACCGGCTCCGGCGCGTCGCGGCGCAGCCCCAGCGGCGGGTGCCGGTCACCGGGCTCCAGGATCTCCAGCGTTCCGGCTGAGGTCCGCAGCGCCGGTGCCGGATGGCCACAGTTGATCACGGTCAGCGTGTCGTCGGTGAGCTGCACCAGGGCAGCGGTGACGAATTGCGCCGGCTGCCCGGTACCTATCCCGTCCCGGTACACCGCCTGGTCCAGATCGGCGGCGACGGCGGACAGTCCCGGCTGTACGAAGGCGGACTGTCGGAAGGCACCCATCACGGTGGCCGACATCTGGACCGCCTGCAGGCCTTTGCCGCACGCGTCCCCGATGATGATCCGGGTCCCGTACGGGCTGTCCACGACGGCGAACAGGTCACCGCCGACGTTGGCCGCCTCGGACGCGGACAGATATCGGGCGACCAGGGCGACGTCGCCCAGCTGCGGGGGCGGTGCGCGCAGCACCGCCCGCTGCGCGACCTCGGCGATCTCGGTCATCCGGCGTAGCCGGGCCTCCCGCAGGTTGCGAGACCGGGCCACGTAGATCGACACGATGCCGACCGCGAAGACGACACTGCTGCGCAGCAGATGGTCCAGGCTGCCGAACATGCCGCTGGGTAGCCCGGCGACCAACGCGACGACGCAGGCGACCGCGGTGACCAGCGCGGTCCGTCGGGTCTTCTCGACGGCGGCGGCGAGCAGCGGGGCCAGCGACAGGAACCCGAGAACGACCGCGTTTGTCTGGGTCAGCACGTCGATGACGGTGATGACCGCGATCAGCGCCAACGCCAGCGGCATCCCGCGCCAGCGTTCGGTGCGGTGCAGCAACGACCGGTCGGCCGGGTGCGGCACCCGCGAATCCGGCAAAGAAGGCTTACGCCAGCTGACCCGGCGTGCCCACACGACGTGCTCCCTACCCGGCCTGCCCGCCCGTGCACCTCGTGCCGGCGCGGCCGTTTCGACCTGCGAGCGTAGCCGATCCCACCGACCGGGGGAGGACGCTGGTTTTCCGCTCCCGACCCCGGGTACCCCGAGGACGGCGCCGACACCGAGAGGAGTGCGCGATGACGACCGTCGGAGAGTTCATGACGGCCCGGCCGTTCACCATGGACGCGAATGACATGTTGACGGCGGCGGCGCGGCAGATGCGGGATGCCGACATCGGCGACATCATCGTCACCAACGGGAGCGATATCCAAGGAATCGTGACCGACCGGGACATCACGGTCCGAGCGGTGGCATCCGAGATGGATCCGTCGATGACCCAGCTCAGCCAGATCATCACCGAGGACGTGGTGGTCGTGTCGCCGTACGACGACGCGGTCGCGGCCGCCGAGCTGATGCGGACCTACTCGGTACGGCGACTGCCGGTGGTCGACGACGGCCGGTTGGTCGGCGTCGTCTCCATGGGTGACCTTGCCGTCGAGTGGGAACCGGATTCGGTGCTGGCCGATATCAGCACCGACGACCCGAACAACTGACCACCGGACCGCCGCCGCGCCCACCGGGCCCGGTGAGCGGCACCGGAAACCCTCTGGTGGGTGTCCCCGACAGGTCTGCCCGGTCTCCTCGGCGCCCGGATCCGGCAGACAAGGGGACACCTGCTTGCGCTCTCACCCACCCGATCGGAGATCAGTATGAAGCGACCACGCATCGTCATCGCGGGTGCCGGCTTCGCCGGCTACCAGGCTGCCCGTACCCTGTCCCGGCTGGCCCGGGGGTCCGCCGAGATCGTCCTGATCAACCCGACCGACTACTTCCTGTACGTGCCGTTGCTGCCCGAGGTCGCCTCGGGCGTGCTGGAGCCGCGCCGGGTCACCGTCTCGCTGCCGGACACCCTGCCCGGCGTGCGGGTGGTGCTCGGCGAGATCGACCAGATCGACCTGCCGGACCGGCGGATTTGCTACGTCGACGGCGAGGGCGACCGGGCCGAGTTGAGCTACGACCGGTTGATCGTCTCCATCGGCAGCGTCAACAAGCTGCTGCCGATCCCCGGCGTCAACGAGCACGCGCACGGCTTCCGGACCCTGCCGGAGGCGCTCTACCTGCGCGACCACCTCACCCGGCAGATCGAACTCGCCGACTTCAGTGACGATCCGGCCGAGCGGGCCGCCCGGTGCACCTTCGTCGTGGTCGGTGCCGGATACACCGGTACGGAGGTCGCGGCGCACTGTGTGTCCGACACCGACCTGCTGATCCGCCGGCATCCCCGGCTCGCCGGCCAGCAGGTGCGCTGGCTGCTGCTCGACCTGGCCGACCGGGTGCTGCCCGAGCTGGACGAGCGGATGTCGGTCACCGCGCAGAAGGTCCTCGACGCGCGGGGCGTCGAGACCAGGTTCGGCACCTCGGTTCGCGAGGCGACCAGCGACGGGGTGCATCTGTCCGACGGGGAGTTCATCCCGACCCGGTCGCTGATCTGGTGCGTCGGGGTGCGACCCGACCCGGTGGTGGACGAATTGGGACTGACCACCCTGAAGGGCCGGCTGGTGGTCGACGAGTTCCTCGCCGTACCGCAGCATCCGGAGGTGTACGCGTGCGGTGACGCCGCCGCGGTGCCCGACCCGAACCGGCCGGGCGAGGTCACCCCGATGACCGCCCAGCACGCCGTCCGGCAGGGCAAGCTGGCCGCGCAGAACGTCGCCGCGTCGTACGGGCACGGCTCGTTCCGCCCGTACCGGCACAAGGACCTGGGGTTCGTGGTCGACCTCGGCGGTGCGCAGGCGGCGGCGAACCCGTTGCACGTGCCGATCTCCGGCCCGCTGGCCAAGGCGGTGACCCGGGGCTACCACCTGGCGTCGATCCCGGGCAACCGGATCCGGATAGCGGCCGACTGGACGTTGGAGTCGTTGCTGTCGCGGCAGGGTGTGCAGCTGGGTCTGGTACCGCCGGCGGCGGTGCCGCTGGACACCGCGTCGCCGGAGCTGGTGCACCCGGTCGGCCGCTGACCTGGTACGGAGCCGTCACCCGAACCGTAGGTGGGGTCGGCGGCGTAGCCGTACCCCGGTGGCGATCGCGACCAGGGCGACCATCGTGACCGCGACGACCGCGCCGTGCAGTAGCCCTCGGTCGAGGTAGCCGCTGTCGGTGTGGTCGATCGCGTAGGTGGCGATCTCCCGGCTGAACCAGAACGGCAGCGCCCGCGCGGCCGGGCTGGCCGGGTCCATCACCATCTGCAGCCCGACGATGGTCAGCAGGATCAGGGTGCCTTCCAGCTCGCGGGGCAGCACCGCGCTGATCGCCAGCCCGAACGGCACCGCCACGGCGACCATGACCAGCATGATCAGGCCGATCGCCCCGTGCCGTACACCGGGCTGGTCGAGCAGCACCAGCAGGAAGTACGGCACGGACAGCAGCACACCGACCGCCCACAGCGCCAGCAGACGGCCGGTCCACAACTGCGCTGGCCGGTAGCCGGTCAGCCGCAGCCGGGTCTCCAGATCACGGTTGGCGTTGCCGGCGAACAGCGCCGCCGTGCTCAGCGCCCAGCCGAGCCCGAGGCAGACGAACCGGATCGACTGCCCGGCGAAATCGCCCCGGCGGGCCAGGTAGAAGCAGAGCGGAAAGACCAGCAGGATCGCCAGTACGCCGCGTCGCCGGGACGTCTCGCGCAACGTCATCTCCGCCACGGTGAGCACCCGGCTCATCGACCGGCCTCCGTTCTGGTCAGGTCAAGCACCAGGTCGACCCGGTCGAGCTGGTTCAGCAGGTGGGTGACGACCACGACCGCCTTGCCGGCGTCGCGCCAGCGCCACACCTGGTGCCAAAAGTCCAGGTAGGTGCCGCGGTCGAAGCCCTGGTACGGCTCGTCGAGCAGCAGCAGGTCCGGGTCGCCGAGCCCGGCCAGTGCCAGGTTGAGCTTCTGCCGGGTGCCGCCGGACAGGTGCCGGGCCTGGACGGCGGCGGAGGCGTCCCAGTCGAGGACCGCGGCCTGCGCCCGTCCGGCGGTACGCGACTGTGTCCGGCTGAGCCGCCGGCCGGCACCGACCAGCGCGAAGTGCTCGTCCGGATGCAGGAAGTCGCCGGTGCCGCCGGACTGCGGGCAGTAGCCGAGGGTGCCGTACACCCGGACCCGGCCGCTGTCCGGGCTGGCCAGGCCGGCGCAGACCCGCAGCAGGGTGCTCTTGCCGCTGCCGTTGGCACCGACCACGGCGGCGATCTCGCCGGCCCGGACGGTGAGTCGTACCCGGTCCAGTACCGTGTGCCGGCGGTACCGCTTGGTGACGTCCTGCACGTCGAGCCGGACCGGGCCCGGGTGGACGCGGCGCGGGAACTGAGCCGGCCCGCCGACGCTGCGCGCCACGTCGGTGGCGTAGTCGGCCGGGTTGCCGAAGACCGCCAATGGTGCTTCGCCGCTGTCATGCAGGTGGGCCGCGGCCTCCGCGACGACGTGCCCGGCCATCTCGCGGTCGATGCCGTGTCGGTGCAGCTCGCCGGTCAGGGCGGCGAGCCAGGTCTGCTGGTTCACGAGGTGGTCACCTCCTGCAGGATCGTGTCGACACCGGTGGCGAAGGACCGCCAGTCGGCGGTGGTTTGGCGCAGCCGCTGCGCACCGGACTCGGTCAGCCGGTAGTACTTGCGGGCCGGGCCGCTGGTGCCGGCCCGCCATCGGGCGTCGACCAGGCCGGTCCGTTGCAGCCGGAGCAGTACGGGGTAGAGGGTGCCGCCCTTGATCGGCCCGAGCCCGGCCGCCTGCAGCGACTGGGCCAGCTCGTAACCGTACGACTCGTGCCGGTGCAGCGCCGCGAGCACACAGAGGTCGAGCACCCCGCGCAGCCACTGGCCCCGCCGTTCCTGATCCACGGCCAGAAAGATAGCAGCGCCATCTAGATAGCGCCACAACTTATCCGGCTGTTGCGCACCGGGCTGTTTCCGTACCGGGCCGGCGGGTATCCGATCGACAGTGACGACCCGTCGGAGAGGGAGAGAATGATGGACATCGGCATCATCGGCGCCGGCAACGTCGGCTCGGCCCTGGCCCGGCGGCTGACCGAGGTCGGTCACCAGGTGACGATCTCCGCGTCCAGCCCGGATTCGCCGCGGCTGGCCGAGGCTACCGCCGGCACCGGGGTAGCCGCCGGTGACGCGGCCCAGGCGGCCGACGCCGAGCTGGTCGTACTGGCGGTGCCGTTCACCGATATCGGCGACACGCTCACCGGGCCGGTCGCCGACGCGCTGGCCGGCAGCACCATGATCGACGTGACCAACCCGCTCGGTCCGGACCACATGTCGCTGCGGATCGGCCATGACACCTCCGCCGCCGAGCAGGTCGCCGCGATGGTCCCGGCGGCCAACGTGGTGAAGGCGTTCAACACCGTGCTCGCCCCGAACCACGCCCGGCCGGTGCTCGGCGGCGTACGGCAGTCGGTGCCGGTCGCCGGCGACGACCTGGCCGCGAAGAAGACCGTCCAGGAACTCGGCACCCAGCTGGGCTTCGACACGGTCGACGCCGGCCCGCTGTCCAGCGCCCGCTACCTGGAGCCGGTCGCCGCGCTGCTCATCCAGGTCGCCTACGGCGGCGGTGCCGGTCCGACGGTCGGGTTCGCCCTCGCCCGCGACTGACGGCGGTCGAGCCCTTGGGTCGGAACACGTCATCCTGGCCGTATGGTGGACGGGTGTCGTGCGTGCCGTGTCCGGCAGGACGGACGCATCCGTTGAAACCCGAGGAGTTCTAGTGACCGTCACTCTGACCGCCGACAGCGCCGGATCGGTCAGCGACTTCAAGGTCGCCGACCTGTCTTTGGCGACCTTCGGTCGCAAGGAGATCGAGCTCGCCGAGCACGAGATGCCCGGGCTGATGGCACTGCGCCGTGAGTACGCCGCCCAGCAGCCGTTCAAGGGCCGCAAGATCGCCGGATCGCTGCACATGACCGTGCAGACGGCGGTGCTGATCGAGACGTTGACCGCGCTCGGCGCCGACGTGCGCTGGGTCTCCTGCAACATCTTCTCCACCCAGGACCAGGCCGCCGCGGCGGTCGTCGTCGGCCCGAACGGCACGGTCGACAACCCGCAGGGTGTCGCGGTGTACGCCTGGAAGGGCGAGACGCTCGACGAGTACTGGTGGTGCACCGAGCAGATGCTCACCTGGCCGGACGGCAGCGGGCCGGACTCGATCGTCGACGACGGCGGCGACGTTACCCTGCTGATCCACCTCGGCAAGCAGTTCGAGGAGGCCGGCGCGGTGCCCTCCACCTCGGAGACCGACTCGGTCGAGTACGGCATCATCCTGGAGACCCTGCGCCGTTCGCTGGCCGCGAACCCGACCAAGTACACCGAGATGGCCAAGCCGATCATCGGGGTCTCCGAGGAGACCACCACCGGGGTCAACCGCCTCTACGAGCTGGCCCGCGAGGGCAACCTGCTCTTCCCAGCGATCAACGTCAACGACTCGGTCACCAAGAGCAAGTTCGACAACAAGTACGGCATCCGCCACTCGCTGGTCGACGGGATCAACCGGGCCACCGACGTGATGATCGCCGGCAAGCTCGCGGTGATCTGCGGCTACGGCGACGTCGGCAAGGGCGCCGTGGAGTCGCTGCGCGGCCAGGGGGCCAGGATCGTGGTGACCGAGATCGACCCGATCTGCGCGCTGCAGGCGGCGATGGACGGCCTCGACGTGGTGACCCTGGACGACGTCGTCGACCGCGGCGACATCTTCATCACCACCACCGGCAACAAGGACATCATCCTGGCCGACCACATGGCGAGGATGAAGCACAACGCGATCGTCGGCAATGTCGGTCACTTCGACAACGAGATCGACATGGCCGGTCTGGCGAAGGTGCCCGGAATCGAGAAGATCAACGTCAAGCCGCAGGTCGACGAGTGGCGTTTCCCGGACGGCCACGCGGTGATCGTGCTCTCCGAGGGGCGGCTGCTCAACCTCGGCAACGCGACCGGCCACCCGAGCTTCGTGATGTCGACGTCCTTCTCCAACCAGGTCATCGCCCAGGTCGAGCTGTACGCCAAGATCGGCGAGTACGGCAAGCAGGTGTACGTGCTGCCCAAGCACCTTGACGAGAAGGTGGCCCGGCTGCACCTGGACGCGTTCGGCGCCAAGCTGACCGTGCTCACCAAGGCCCAGGCGGACTACATCGGCGTCGACGTGGCCGGCCCGTACAAGCCGGAGCACTACCGCTACTGATCCGACGGCGTACTCAGGCGGCCAGGCCGAGGGCCTCGGCGGCGGCTCGGCCGTTGGCGTGACTCGCACCGTACGTGGTGACGAAGGCACGCACCCCGGCCGGGCGCCAGGCCGACGGCCAGCCCATCTCCACTACCGCGACCGGGTGCCGGGCGGCCAGCCGTTCGATCAGGTCACCGGCACCGGGCACCCGGTGCAGGTGCCGGCCGACCAGCACCAACGGCCGGCCGTCGGCGGCCGTCGCGACCTGCTCGGCGGTCACCTCGGCCGGCGCCACCCGCAGCTGCCGGGCGGCGCCGAGGTGCGGTCCGAGGCCCCACGGCACCCGGCCCTCGGCGATCGTCGAGCCGGCGGTCAGCTGCACCACCAGTGCGTCGGCCAGCCCGTCGAGGGTGCCTTCCACCCGGACGGCGCGGCGGGCGGCGGCGTACCCCAGATCGGCCGGGCCGGCGGTTCCATCCGCCGCCGGCCGGACCACGGCGGCCAGCGCGGTCACCCGGTCGGCCGCCTGCTCGACCCGGCCGACCGGCAGCGTCCCGTCGCCGATCGCGGCGACGATGCCCGCCGCGATCCGTTCGACCAGTGCGTGGTCGACCCGGGCGCCGATGCAGAGCAGGTCGGCACCGGCGGCCAGGGCGGCGACCGCCGCCGGGACGATCCCACCGGCGGCCAGCGTGGCGCCGCGCATCTCCAACGCGTCGGTGACGATCACCCCGGTGAAGCCGTACTCGTCGCGGAGCAGGCCGGTCAGCGCGGCCCGGCTGAAGGTGGCCGGCGCGTCGCCGGTCAACGTCGGGACCCGGATGTGCGCGGTCATGATCGCCGGGGTGCCGGCTTCGACCACGGCGGCGAACGGCGGCAGGTCCCGCCGGCGCAGCACCGCCATCGGTACGTCGACAGTGGGCAGTTCGAGGTGCGAGTCGGTGACCGTTGCGCCGTGGCCGGGGTAGTGCTTGGCGCAGCCGGCGACCCCGGCGTCGGCCAGCCCGGCGACGGCCGCCGCCGCGTGCGTGGCGACCAGCGCCGGATCGGCCCCGAACGACCGGGTGCCGATGATCGGGTTGTCGTCGGCGGTGTTCACGTCGACGGTCGGGGCCAGGTCGAGGTTCGCGCCGCAGGTGGCGAGCTCGTCGCCGATCGCCCGGTAGACCTGCCGGGTCAGTGCCGGGTCGTCGACCGCGCCGAGCGCCGCGTTGCCGGGGTACGGGCTGCCGGTGGCGTGCGCCAGCCGGGTGACGTCGCCGCCCTCCTCGTCGATGGCGACCAGCACGTCGTCCCGGGCGGCCCGCAGCGCGGCGGTGGCGGCCCGCAGCTGTTCGGGTCGGTCCACGTTGCCGCCGAACAGGGTGTGCCCGGCGAGCCCGTCGCCGACCAGGTCCACCGCCCACTGCGGGACGGTGGTGCCGGGGTAGGCGGCGAGCAGGGTGCGCAGCGCCAGTCGCCGCAGCGCCGGGTCGTTCGGCATGTTCTCCCCCTCCGTGGCGTCTCCGCGGTCCGAGTGGCGCACCGGGGAGGCGCTGTTCGTTGCCGGTGAGTGCCGGGTCGTCCGACCGCCGAGGGTGTCACCGGCGACTACGCTACGGCTACTTCCGTTGCGGATGCCAAGATAATAGTTAACTTTCCTAAATTTTAGAGGACGACCACATGGGTTCCCCGCGCCTGCCCGGCACGCCCCGGCTGCTGCGAGCGCTCAACGACCGGGCGGCGCTGGAGCTGCTCATCGCCCGCGGACCACTCACCCGGGCACAGCTCGGCGAGCTGACCGGACTGTCCAAAGTGACAGCGTCGCAGCTGGTCGAGCGGCTGGAAGGACGCGGGCTGGTCACCCGGGTCGGCGAGCAGGCCGGTGGCCGGGGCCCCAACGCCCAGCTGTACGCCGTACAGCCGGCCAGCGCGCACGTCGTCGGAGTCGACGTCGGACCCGACCGGGTGGTGGCCGCCTGCGCCGACATCACCGGATCGGTGATCGGCCGGGTCGAGCAGTCCACCAGGGACACCGACGATCCGGTCGGTGTGGTGCACAACGCGGTCGTGCAGGCCGCCAGCAGCGCCGAGACCCAGCTGGCCAGCGTACGGCGGGTGGTGCTGGGCACCCCCGGCCTGGTCGACCCGGCCAACGGCGACATCACCTTCGCGTACAACCTGCCGCGCTGGCACCGCGGCCTGCTCGCCGCCCTGCGCGAGGACCTGGACACCACCGTCGTGTTCGAAAACGACGTCAACCTCGCCGCGGTCGCCGAGGCACACGCCGGTGCTGCCCGCGACGTGCCCGACTTCGTGCTGGTCTGGGCCGGCGTCGGAGTCGGCCTGGCGATCATGCTCGGCGGCCGGTTGCACCACGGCAGCACCGGCGCGGCCGGTGAGATCGGCTACCTGCCGGTGCCCGGCGCACCGATCCCGCGCGACGTCTCCCGCCGGGCCAAGCCGGCGTTCCAGCAGCTCGCCGGTGCCGACGCGGTCCGGGCGGTGGCCCGCGAACACGGGTTCCGGGCGGCCAGCGCGGGCGACGCGGTGCGGGCCGCGATCACCGCCGGCACCCGGGGCGGGCCGCTGCTCGACGAGCTGGCCCGCCGGCTCGCGCTCGGCGTCGCCAGCAGCTGCGTGGTGCTCGACCCGCCGCTGGTCGTGCTGACCGGTGAGGTCGGCCAGGCCGGCGGCAGCGCCCTCGCCGAACGGGTGCAGCACGAGGTCGCCGCGATCAGCCTGGTCGCGCCCCGGGTGGTGGTCACCGAGCTGACCGAGGAGCCGGTGCTGCAGGGCGCCCTGCGGACCGCCCTCGACGCCGCCCGCGACGAGGTCTTCGGATCCACCGTGGCCTGACCCCGGCGACACCCGTCGGGTGGTGCCGGCCACCCCGGCGCGGCCAGGTGGGGCGGCACCACCGGCGGCGTGATTGGATGGTCCGGTGCCTACCGTTGCTGACGACCTGGTGATCGAGCTCGACTCAGTGGGCGTGACCCGCTCCGGCACGGCCCTGCTGCAGGACATCACCCTGCGGGTGCAGCCCGACCAGCGGTGGGTGGTGCTCGGCCCGAACGGTGCCGGCAAGACCACCCTGCTCAGCCTCGCCGCCGGCCGGCTGCACCCGACGACCGGGACCGTCCGGGTCCTCGACGAGCAGCTGGGGCGCACCGACCTGGCGGAGCTGCGAACCCGGATCGGGCTGACCACCGCCTCCCTCGCCGAACGGATCCCCGGCACCGAGCGGGTGCTCGACGTGGTGCTGACCGCCGCATGGTCGGTGGTCGGCCGGTGGCGGGAGCGCTACGACGAGCTCGACGTGGGTCGGGCGCAGGAGCTGCTCGGCCAGTTCGGCGTGGCCGGGCTGGCGCAGCGCGAGTACGGGACCCTCTCCGAAGGTGAACGCAAGCGGGTGCAGATCGCCCGGGCGCTGATGACCGATCCGGAGCTGCTGCTGCTCGACGAGCCGGCGGCCGGGCTCGACCTCGGTGCCCGCGAGGAGCTGGTCGGCCGGCTCGGGGTCCTCGCCCAGGACCCGCATTCCCCGGCGTTGATGCTGGTCACCCACCACGTGGAGGAGATCCCGCCGGGCTTCACCCACGCCCTGCTGCTGCGCGGCGGCACCGTCGTCGCGGCCGGCGAGCTGGCCGCCACGATCACCGGCGAGCACCTGTCGGAGACGTTCGGCGTGCCGCTGGTCGTCGAGCGGGCGGGCCAGCGGTACACCGCCCGGGCCGCCTGAGCGGAGGACGTCGTGACAGCGCCGCGGATCGCGGTGGTGGGCAGCGCGAACATGGACCTGGTCGCGACCGCGCCGAGACTGCCGTCGCCGGGGGAGACCCTGCTCGGCACCGACTTCGTCACGGTGCCCGGCGGCAAGGGTGCCAACCAGGCGATCGCGGCGGCCCGCGCCGGTGGCGACTGCGTGTTCCTCGGCGCGGTCGGCTCGGACGCCTTCGGCGTCACCCTGACCGGCCGGATCGCCCGGTCCGGGGTGGACACGAGCCAGCTGCGGGTGGTGTACGGGTCGTCCGGCGTCGCGATCGTGATGGTCAACGCGGCCGGCGAGAACGCGATCGTCGTCACCCCGGGTGCCAACGCGGCATTCCGTGGGCTCACCGAGCCGGAGCTGGCGGCGGTGCGCGACGCCGACGTGCTGGTGGCGCAGTTGGAGATTCCGTTGGAGACGGTGCTGGCCGCCGCGGCGGCGGCCCACGAGGCGGGCACCCGGGTGATCCTCAACGCCGCCCCGGCCCGCGAGCTGCCGGCCGAACTGCTCGACGCGGTGGATCTGCTGGTGGTCAACGAGGCTGAGGCGCGGGCGATCGTCGGCGTCGGGCGGGAGGACCCGGCGGCGCTGCTGACGGTGGTCCGCCGGGCCGTGCTCACCCTGGGTGCCGAGGGTGCCTGGTTCGCCGACCGCGACGGTACGGTGCACCACGTGCCGGCCTTTCCGGTCGAGACGGTGGACTCCACCGCCGCCGGTGACGCGTTCACCGGCGCGCTCGCGGTCGCCTGGGGCGAGGGGCGGGACCTGGTGTCCGCGGTCCGGTGGGCGTCGGCGGCCGGTGCGGCCTGCGTACGCCGGTTGGGGGCCTCGGTGTCGTTGCCGCAGCGGGCCGAGATCGACGCCCTGGCCGGCTGATCGCGTCCTGGCTGGCTGGCTACCCGCGAAACGCCGGTGCCGGGTGGCGCGGGTGCGGGATCATCGAGACATGCGAGTCATTCTCAACCTGCTCTGGCTCATCTTCGGCGGCGGCATCGTGCTCGGCCTCGGGTACGCGGTGGCAGCGCTCGTCTGCTTCGTGCTGATCGTCACGATCCCGTTCGGGGTGGCGTCGCTGCGGTTGGCCTACTACTCCCTCTGGCCGTTCGGCCGGACGCTGGTCGCGAAGCCAGGGGCGGGGATCGGCTCCGGGCTGGCGAACATCCTCTGGGTGGTGCTGGCCGGCTGGTGGCTGGCGCTCACCCACATCGTGACCGGCGTGACGCTCTGTCTGACGATCATCGGCATCCCATTCGGCATCGCCAACTTCAAGTTGGTGCCGGCGGCGTTCTGGCCGCTGGGCCGGGAGGTCGTCGACGTCGAGGATCTGCGTCGCCCGGGGCTGGTCCACGCCTGACCCGGCCGGCCAGCGAGTCCCTGCCCGGTGCCGGTCAGGTGATCGGCACCGGCGCTGGCCCACTCTGATCAGTCGGCTTCGCCGGCCGGACCGCTGCGTCCGGCGAGCCGTTCGTAGCGCTGCCGGGCGGCCTGCGCGGTGCCCAGGCCGAGCCCGAAGGCGATCGCCTGCCAGGTGAGTCCCCGGCTCCGGGCGGCCTCCAGCAGGCCCAGTTCGACGGCGTCGAGGTCGGCGCGGACCGGGGCGACCAGGGTCAGAGCCGCGATCAGGTCGCTGACGTCCAGCTCCGGCTCGTCCGGGTCGGCCTTGGCGCCGCCACTGGCCAGGCTGAGTGCCAGCCGTACCGCCTCGTACGGGTCGACCACCTGCGGGTGCAGATGGCGGTGCCGCCGCGCGGTGGTGTCGGCGTGCCGCTCAGCGATCCGGAGCAGGGCATCGTGCCGACGGTGCGCCCGCGACTGCGCCGCGTCGGGCGGGGTGAACAGGTCGTCAGTGGTCACAGTGTCGACTCAAGCACGCCAACGCACCGATGTCAACTCAACGTTTTCAACAGAACGTTTAGCAACCGTGTTGCTCCGGTCAGGGGGTCGGGCGGCCGGTCAGGATCCGGGGACCGGACGGGGTGATGGCGACCGTGTGTTCGGAGTGGGCGGTACGGGAGCCGTCGGCGGAGCGGATCGTCCAGCCGTCCTCGTCGTACCGGATCTTGTTGGTGGAGTGGCAGAACCAGGGTTCGATCGCGATGGTCAGGCCGGGGTCGAGCCGCATCCCACGGCCGGCACGGCCGGTGTTGGCGACGTGCGGGTCCTCGTGCATGGTGCGGCCGATGCCGTGACCGCCGAACTCGCCGTTGACGCTGTAGCCGTACGAACCGGCGACCTCGCCGATCGCGGCGCAGACGTCGCCGAGCCGGCCGCCGGGCTGGGCGGCGGCGATCGCCGCCGCGAGGGCGACCTCGGTTGCCTCGATCAGCCGCAGATCGGCCGGATCGGGGGTGCCGACGATGACGGAGACCGCGGAGTCGGCCACCCAGCCGTCGATACCGACCGCCATGTCGATGCTGAGCAGGTCACCGTCGCGCAGCACGTAGTCGTGCGGGAGGCCGTGCAGCACCGCGTCGTTGACCGACAGGCACAGCACGTTGCGGAACGGACCGCGGCCGAACGACGGGGCATAGTCCCAGTAGCAGGACTCGGCGCCGCGTTCGGCGATCCGCCGCCGGGCGTGGTGTTCGATGTCCATCAGGTTGACGCCGACCGCGGCGACACCGCTCAGCTCGGCGAGCAGCTCGCCGACGAACTGGCCGGTAATCGCCATCCGGTCGATCTCCTGGGCGGACTTGAGCTCGATCACGACAGACTCCCTCTCCCTCTGCGGTATTTTTATACCACGTCGGATCGAGGGCGCGCCGGAGGGCTATCCTGCTGGGCATGGTTCGCCAACCACTCACCGCCGAACAGATCGCCGCAGGCCAGCGACTCGGCGCCGCTCTGCGGGTCGCGCGGGCCGGCCGCAGCCTCGTCGAGGTGGCGCTGGCGGCCGGGATCTCCCCCGAGACGCTGCGCAAGATCGAAGCGGGCCGGCTTCCGGCGCCGGCGTTCGGCACCGTGGTGCGGCTCAGCCAGGCCCTCGACGTCCCCCTCGGTGACCTGGCCGACGTCTGGCTGGCCCAGATGCCCGTCCGCCAGGCGTCCTAGCGCTGTTCTGGCGTTCACTCGCCCGGTGGCAGGGCCTCGTCCTCGCCGAGCCGGTCCGCGCCCCGGCGGCGCAACATCCGCAGACCCGGGATGCCGGCCACCGCCAGTTTCAGGTCCCGGGTCACCTCCAGCAGGTCGTGGATGTCCGGCCCGACCCGGTCCAGGGTGGCCAGGATCGGCAGCACGTCGGCCTTGAGATGCTGGGTCAGCCGGGGCAGCTCGTCAACCAGCCGGACCGCCGCGTCCACCTCATCCTCGCTCAACTGCTCGACGAAGTGCCGGGCCATCGGGGCACCCCGGCGCAGCGCCGGCTCGTACTCGCCGATCAGCTCGACCGACCGGTCGGCGATCTCCTCGCTGCGCCCCACCAGGCGGCTGGCCCCCACCGCCACCCGGTCGGCGTCGGTGAGCAGCGTCTGCGCGGCAGCCGCCACCCGGGTCGCGGCCGCCACCGCGTCGGTCGCCGCCGTGGCGATCGTCTCCACCCGTAGCGTCGCCTCCTCCGCCTCCGCGACCACTCGCTCGCTGCGGTCGAGCAGCACCTCGACCCGGTCGACCACGGTGCCGACCCGTTGCACCAGAGCCTCGATCTCATCCAGTACGGCGAATGCGCGCGACGGCACGGCGGCGTACTCGGAGGTGAGCCGGCCCATCCGGGTCGCCACCTCACCGGCCTGGCCGGTGGCCCGTCCGGCCGCGCCGGTCAACGCACCGGCGACCTGCCCGACGGTAAATCTGGTCAGTGCGATGAGACTCGCCGGAGACGGCAGCGGGAGCGGCATCTCCCTATTGTGCGGCGCGCCGGCCACCACCGCTGGCGCGCCGGTCGGCGGAACCCGGCGTGGGCCGGGGCGGCGCCGGCCGGCCCGGTGTTGCCCGGCCCGGTATGGCTCGGGTCGGCGTGGCGCGGGCCGGGACAGGCGCTTGCGATGCCAGCGCGGCCTCGACCGCACGGCGTAGCGCGCGGTGGATGCGGCCCACCCGCAGCGCGTCCCGGTCGGACACCAGTAGCACCGGGGCGCCCCGTACCTCGACCCAGAGTTCGAGCAGGTGCGCCCCCCGGTCGTAGGAGTCGTCGAGCAGCCCGAGCAGCAGGTCCGCGATCGGGATGATGACCAGCCCGACCAGGATCGATCCACCGATCAGCGCGATGGTGACGGTCGGCGAGGCGTCGATGGTCAGTGCGGTGACCAGCCCGATGATCGCGGTCGCCACCGGGGCCAGGAAGGCGACGCCGACCATTCCCCGGCCGGCCAGGGCGCTCCACGAGCGGGCACCCCGCCGCTGCCAGATCCGGTGCACCTGGGTGAGCGGATGTCGGTGCTGGTCCACCCGGATCTCGGTGGAGGTGATCCGTACGGATTTGTCATCGTAATAGGTGATCATCCGCCTGCCTCCCTCACGTTGTGGATCACGTTACCCACACTCCGGCGCGCCCCGTAGGCTGTCCCAGAACGCGACGTCGATGGGGAGGTTCGCCGTGTCGGAGTTGGTGCTGGTCGAGGTCGAGCAGGGGGTGGCCACCATCCGGCTGGCCCGGCCACCGATGAACGCACTGAACGCGGCGGTGCAGGAGCAGCTGCGCGACGCCGCACGTACCGTCGCCGACGACGAGCGGGTCCGGGCGGTCGTGGTCTACGGCGGAGAGAAGGTCTTCGCCGCCGGCGCCGACATAAAAGAGATGGCCGATATGTCGTACGTAGACATGGCTGCCCGCGCGGCGCAGCTGTCCAGCGCCTTCGACGCGGTCGCCCGGATCCCGAAACCGGTGGTCGCCGCGATCACCGGCTACGCCCTCGGCGGCGGCTGCGAGCTGGCCCTGGCCTGCGACTGGCGGGTGGTCGCCGAGGACGCCAAGCTCGGCCAGCCGGAGATCAAGCTGGGGGTCATCCCCGGTGCCGGCGGCACCCAGCGGCTGGCCCGGCTGGTCGGCCCGGCCCGCGCCAAGGACATCATCCTGACCGGACGGATGGTCGACGCCGCCGAGGCCGGGCGGATCGGCCTGGCCGACCGCGTCGTCCCGGCCGACCAGGTGTACGCGGCGGCACTCGACATGGTGCGGCCGTTCGTCACCGGACCGGCCCAGGCGGTCAAGGCGGCCAAGTTGGCCATCGACGGGGGCCTGGAGATGGACCTCGCCTCCGGCCTGGCCTGGGAGAGTCAACTGTTCGCCGGTCTGTTCGCCACCGACGACCGCACCGAGGGGATGGCGGCGTTCGTCGCCAAGCGCAAGCCCGACTTCACCGGTCGCTAGCCCGTACCGGCTTTCGGCCGGCCCCTGAACCGGCTCGGTGTCGGCGGTGCCGGACACGCTTGGGTGCCGGGCGAAGTGACTGGGCGGTAACCTGCTCGGGGGCGCGCCGGCCGGGCGGGCCCGGGGCGACGGGAGGCAGCGGCGATGGCGGAGCGGATCGAGGGGCACGGCGGGACGTTGGCGCTGGCCGCCGCGCAGGCGTACGGCGTACGTGAGCTGTTCACCCTCTCCGGCGGCCACATCTTTCCGCTCTACGACGCCGCGCACGCCGCCGACTTCCCGATCTACGACGTACGGCACGAGCAGACCGCCGTCTTCGCCGCCGAGGCGGTAGCGAAACTGCAGCGTCGTCCCGGGCTGGCCGCACTCACCGCCGGTCCCGGCGTCACCAACGGCATCTCCGGTCTGACCAGCGCCTTCTTCAACGCCGCGCCGGTGCTGGTGCTCGGCGGCCGGGCACCCGCGTTCCGCTGGGGGTCGGGCAGCCTGCAGGAGATCGACCACGTACCGCTGGTCGCCCCGGTCACCAAGCACGCCGCCACGGTCGCCGCGACCGACGACGTACCAGCTGCGGTCGGTGCCGCGCTGTCCGCCGCGCTCACCCCGCACCGCGGCCCGGCCTTCCTCGACCTGCCGCTGGAGGTCGTCTTCTCGACCGCCGAGGTGACCACGCCGACCGCCGACGCGGTGCCGGTGGTCGAGCCGGACCCGGACGAGGTCGCCCGCGCGGCCCGGCTGATCGCCGCCGCCGACCGTCCGGTGATCGTCGCCGGTTCCGACGTGTACGCCGGGGACGCCGTCGCCGCGTTGCGGGAAGCCGCCGAGGCGCTGCAGGTGCCGGTCTTCACCAACGGCATGGGGCGTGGATCGCTGCCGCCGGGGCACCCGCTGGCCTTCGCGAAGGCGCGGCGGGTCGCGTTCGGTCGGGCCGACGTGGTGGTCGTGGTCGGCACCCCGCTGGACTTCCGGCTCAGTTTCGGTGACTTCGGCGCCGCCCAGGTGGTGCACGTCGTCGACGCGCCGAGCCAGCGGGCGACCCACGTGCAGCCGGCCGTTTCGCCCGCCGGTGACCTGCGGCTGATCCTGTCCGCGTTCGCCGACCACAGCGGCGACCGGGCCGACCACACCGGCTGGCTGGCCGACCTGCGCGCCGCCGAGGAGCAGGCCCGGGCACGGGACGCGGCCGAGCTCGCCGCCGAGTCCGACCCGATCCGCCCGTCGCGGATCTACGGCGAGCTGCGGGCGGTGCTCGACCCGGACGCCGTCACCATCGGCGACGGCGGTGACTTCGTCTCGTACGCCGGCCGTTACCTGGAGCCGTCGGTGCCCGGCAGTTGGCTCGACCCTGGCCCGTACGGCTGCCTCGGCACCGGCATGGGCTACGCGATGGGCGCCCGACTCACCTACCCGGACCGGCAGGTCTGCCTGCTGATGGGCGACGGCGCGGCCGGCTTCTCGCTGATGGACGTCGAGTCGCTGGCCCGGCAGAAGCTGCCGGTGGTGATCGTGGTCGGCAACAACGGCATCTGGGGGTTGGAGAAGCACCCGATGCGCGCCATGTACGGCTACGACGTCGCCGCCGATCTGCAGCCAGGGCTGCGCTACGACGAGATCGTCGGGGCGCTGGGCGGCGCGGGGGAGACGGTCACCAAGGCCGGCGACATCGGTCCGGCGCTGCGCCGGGCCTTCGACGCCGGGGTGCCGTACCTGGTCAATGTGTTGACCGACCCGGACGACGCCTACCCGCGCTCGTCGAACCTGGCCTGAGCGCTGGTCGGGCCTGGCCTGACGGATCGCCGACCCGATCTGGTCGGCAAATGCTTGGCGGAATGTCGGTCCTGTCGTTCATTGTGGGTCTGCAGACAAACGACAGGAGTGAGGATGTCGCACGCGATCTGGGCCGAGGGCCTGGTCAAGCGATTCGGCGCGACGACCGCGTTGGCCGGGGTGGATCTCGCGGTCCGTACCGGCACCGTGTTCGGGCTGCTCGGGCCGAACGGGGCCGGCAAGACCACCGTGGTCCGGGTGCTCGCCACCCTGTTGCGGCCGGACGCCGGGCACGCCCGGGTGCAGGGCTTCGACGCGGTCGGCCAGGCACACCAGGTCCGCCGGTTGATCGGCCTGACCGGGCAGTACGCCTCGGTCGACGAGACGCTGACCGGCGTGGAAAACCTGATCATGATTGGTCGGTTGCTGGGGTCGTCGCGGCGTGACGCGCGCGCCCGCGCCCGGCAACTGCTGGCCGAGTTCCAGCTCACCGATGCCGCTGATCGCGCGGCGAAGACCTACTCGGGCGGTATGCGCCGCCGGCTCGATCTGGCCGCCAGCCTGGTGGGACGGCCTCAGGTGCTGTTTCTCGACGAACCGACCACCGGGCTGGACCCGCGCAGCCGCAACGAGCTGTGGGAGCTGGTCCGTGGGCTGGTCACCGGTGGTGTGACGGTGCTGCTCACCACCCAGTACCTGGAGGAGGCCGACCAGTTGGCCGACGAGTTGGCCGTGGTCGACCACGGGCGGGTGATCGCCGGCGGTACGCCGGAGGAGCTGAAGGCCAAGACCGGTGCCCAGGTCCTCGCGGTGCGCCCGACCGATCCGAAACAGTTGCCGACGGTGCTGACTACGCTGCGGGACCTGTCCGGCAACGAGCCGTCGTTGGCCCAGACCACGGTGACGGTGAGCACCGCCGATGCGGACCTGCTGCCGGCGGTGGTCCGCCGGCTCGACGAGTCCGGGGTGAAGGTCGGTGAGCTGGCGTTGCGCAGCTCCAGCCTGGATGAGGTCTTCCTGTCGCTCACCGGCCACCGGGCCGATCCGGGCTCCGGCGGTTCTGCGGCCGGTACCGGTTCTGCGGCCGGTACCGGCGAGCGGCCGACGCCGGCGACCGGGCCGGCCGGTACGGGAGCACAGCCGACCGCCGCCACCATGGAGGGAATCCGTTGACCGCCACCACCGTCACCACGCCCGAACTGCCCGGGCGGCACCAGTGGGTCAGTCCGGTGGCCGGGCTGCGGCATACCGGCACCCTGGCCTGGCGGAGCCTGGTGCAGATCAAGCACAACCCATTGGAACTGCTTGATCTCAGCGTCCAACCGCTGATGTTCCTGCTGCTGTTCACCTATGTGTTCGGCGGTGCGATCGCCGGCACGCCGGGGGACTATCTGACCTTCGCGTTGCCGGGAATCATCGTGCAGAACGCCCTTTTCGCGACGATGACCACGGGATTCGGGCTGAACACCGACCTCACCAAGGGGGTGTTCGACCGGTTGCGTTCGTTACCGATCGCCCGGTGGGCGCCGCTGGCCGGGCGAATTCTGGCCGACACCGTCAAGCAGGCCTGGTCGGTGCTGCTGCTGCTAGGTGTCGGGATGATCCTCGGCTACCGGGTCGACGGTGGTCCGGTCGGCCTGCTCGGTGCGTTCGCGCTGATTCTGGCCTTCACACTGGCCGCGTCGTGGATCTCGGTGCTGGTCGGGGTGATGGTCAGCGAGCCGGAGAAGGTGCAGATCTTCGGCTTCATGGTGATCTTTCCGCTGACCTTCACCAGTAACGCATTCGTGCCGACCGAGACCATGCCGGGCTGGCTTCAGGCCTGGGTCGAGGTCAACCCGGTGACGATCCTCGCCGACGGCCTGCGTGGCCTGCTCAGTGGCGTGCCCGCCGCCGGCCCGGTCGGCTACTCGCTGCTCTGGGCAGCCGGCATCGCGGCGGTGTTCGCGCCGCTGGCACTCGCCCGGTTCAAGCGTCGGGTCTGACCTGACCGTCCTCCGGGCGGGCCGCTCGGGTCGCCCGAGTCAGGCACCTGACTCGGGCCGGCGGTCCTCCCGGGGGTCTGCGGCGTCCCGGCGGCGCAGATCGTCCTCCCGGCGGCGCAGATCCTCCTCCCACCGTTCGAAGAGCTCGCGATCCTGCTTCGACTTCTCGGCGTCGAGCGCGCGCAGGAACTCGGGATCGTCGTCGGGGGCCGCCGGGCGGTTGCGCGGTGGCGGGGTGCCGGTCGGTCGGGGGACGCCGCCGAGCGGTGACGGGCTGCCGAAGCCGGGCCGGCGGCTGAGGAACCAGGCAGCCGGCCCGAGGAGGGGGATGACGATGATGACCGGCACCCAGAGCAGGCGCGGCAGGGCGCGGACGTCACCTTTCTCCGCTGAGAGGCAGCTGATCAGCGCCACCGCCATGAGCACGACGTGGAGCATGAAGAGCAGGATGAACACGCGGGCCATCCCGCAATGATGCCCCGCCCGGCGGGCTCAGCCTAGTCACCTGAGGATCAGGATCATGCCGAGCACCGCGTAACCGGCGGTGACCAGCCCCAGCAGGGGCACCTCGGCGCTGATCTGTCCGGCTACCGGACGTCGTGGGCCGCTGGCGTGCCGGTAGGCGTAGCCGATCAGCCCGGCCCAACCGACCACCGCGAACAGCCCGAGCAGCATGGCGACTCCGCCCCGCTCGACGGCCAGCCGCATGGTCAGCGCCACCACCAGGGTGAGAGCCAGAGCCGACCGCCGCCAGGCCAGCCGGGTCCGTTCGGGCTGTAGCCCCGGATCGCGGGTCGGCGGGCCGTGCTCGTCGGCCGGCGGGCCGTGCTCGTCGGCCGGCGGGTCTGGATCAGCCACTGGCCGCCTCGACCAGTACGACGATAGTCAACGCGGTGGCACCGACACCGACACAGATAGCGAGGAACGCCGGAAAGCGGGACGCCGGTAGGTCGGTGCCCAGTCGCATGGCCCGCTCGGTGCGGGCCCAGTGGTCGACCGCCCGCAGCGCGACGGCCCCGCCGAGCAGCAGCAGGGTCACCGCCAGCCCTTCCCGCAGACGGACCACGGACAGCTCAGGCAGGAACTGCGCGATGGCCAGCCCGCCGGCGACCAACGCCAGGGCGGTCCGGATCCAGGCGAGGAAGGTACGCTCGTTCGCCAGCGAGAACCGGTAGTCGGGCGCGGTGCCGATCCGGCGCAGCTCCTGGGGATCGAACCACCGGCGCAGCGCACTCCACACGTGGATCATTATCGCCGGCTAGACTTCCTGTCTGTGGCCGAGCTGACCGATGACGAGCGCAGCACGCTGAAGACCGGCGCTTTCGGCGCCGTCTACCTGGTGTCGGCTGCGGACCCGGGGCTGGTGTCGATGGTCCGGGAGAGCTTCGCCGCCTCGGACGTGTTCGCCGGGACATCGGGTCTGGTGAACGACGTGCTGACCAGCGGCGAGTTGCCCAAGTTGGCACGGGACACCCCGGAGGCGGTGGAGCAGCTGGTGCTGCCGGCGCTGCGGCAGTCGGTGGCGGTACTCACCGCGAAGGCCCCGCACGATCTGGAGCACTACCGGTCGGCGGTGACCGAGGCGGTCGACCGGGTGGCGCGGGCCGCGTCCGGGGTCGACCCGGCGGAGACGGCGATGATTTCCAAGATCAGGCAGGCGCTGGCCACTCCCTCCTGACCGATCCGTCCTCCTGGCCGATCCGTCACCTCTGCTGACCAGGGCGGCCGTTTGGTCCGGCCGGCCCGTCGGCGGGGCCGTTTGGCCCTTGGCTACTTGCGGGTAACATAGTGGGTGGGGCATTCCACAGCGACGCTCGGTTGACCGATCGTTAAGGAAAGCGGCAGGCTGCGCCGAGAGTGGTAGAGCAGCACCACCTACAGGAGGGGTGTCGAAGCGCGATGAACATCGTCGTACTCGTCAAGCAGGTGCCCGATTCCGGCGCGGAACGCGCCCTGCGCGGCGACGACAACACCGTCGACCGCGGGTCGGCCAACAACGTGATCAATGAGATGGACGAGTACGCGATCGAGGAGGCGCTGCGGCTGCGGGAGGCCAACGGCGGTGAGGTGACGATCCTCACCATGGGCCCGGACCGCGCGGCCGAGTCGATTCGCAAGGCGCTGTCGATGGGGCCGGACAAGGCGGTGCACGTCGTCGACGACGCCCTGCACGGCTCCTGCGCGGTCGCCACCTCCAAGGTTCTCGCCGCAGCGCTCGGCACCCTCGGGGCGGATCTGATCCTCTGCGGCGCCGAGTCCACCGACGGGCGGGTGCAGGTGATGCCACACATGCTCGCCGAACGGCTCGGCATCGCCGCCCTGACCGGCGCCCGCAAGCTGACCGTCGACGGCGGCACGCTCACCGTCGAACGGCAGAACGAAGAGGGCTACGAGGTGGTCAGCGCCGCAACCCCGGCGGTGGTCTCGGTGTGGGACACCATCAACGAGCCGCGCTACCCCTCGTTCAAGGGGATCATGGCGGCGAAGAAGAAGCCGGTGCAGAGCCTGTCCCTGGCCGATCTGGGTGTCGCCGCCAGCGAGGTCGGCTTCGACGGGGCGACCAGTGAGGTCGTCGAGCACCACAAGCGCCCGCCACGGTCGGCGGGGCAGAAGGTCGTCGACGACGGCGAGGCCGGCGTACAGCTGGTCGAGTTCCTGGCGTCCGAGAAGTTCGTGTGAGCGGGGAGGTTGACATGGCTGAGGTTCTCGTTGTCGTCGAGGCCACCGGTGAGTTCGGCGTCAAGAAGGTCACCCTGGAGTTGCTGACCCTGGCCCGCAAGCTGGGCGGCGAGGTGTCCGCGGTGGTGCTCGGCGGGCCCGGCGCGGCCGCCGCGATGACCGACAAGCTCGGTGAGTACGGCGCCAGCAAGGTGTACGCCGCCGAGGGCGAGGAGATCGACGGCTACCTCGTCGCTCCGAAGGTGACCGTGCTGGCCGAGCTGATCGGCCGGGTACAGCCCGGCGCGGTGCTGCTCGCCTCCTCCCAGGAGGGCAAGGAAATCGCCGGGCGGCTCGCCGTACGGCTGGACAACGGCCTGCTGACCGACGTGGTCGACCTGGCCGCCGACGGCACCGCGACCCAGATCGCGTTCGCCGGCGCCACCATCGTCACCTCCCGGGTCACCCGGGGCCTGCCGCTGGTGACGCTGCGGCCCAACTCGGTGGCGCCCGAGCCGGCCCCGGCCACCCCGCAGGTGGAGCAGCTGCAGGTGCAGGTCACCGACTCCGACAAGCTGGCCAGGGTGGTCGAGCGGGTCGCCGAGCAGTCCGGCTCCCGACCGGAGCTCACCGAGGCTTCGGTGGTCGTCTCCGGCGGGCGCGGTGTCGGCAGCGGCGACAACTTCAAACTGGTCGAGGAGCTCGCCGACCTGCTCGGTGGCGCGGTGGGCGCCTCCCGGGCCGCGGTCGACTCCGGGTTCTACCCGCACCAGTTCCAGGTGGGGCAGACCGGCAAGACCGTCTCCCCGCAGCTGTACGTGGCGCTGGGTATCTCCGGGGCGATCCAGCACCGGGCCGGCATGCAGACCGCGAAGACCATTGTGGCGGTCAACAAGGACGGCGAGGCGCCGATCTTCGAGCTCGCCGACTTCGGTGTGGTTGGTGACCTGAACAAGGTGGTCCCGCAGGCAGCCGAGGAGATCCGCAAGCGCAAGTGAGGTGACCGTCTCGCAGTGCGTCGTGGTCACCGCCGTACCGACCTGGCCGGTCGGGTCCAGCCGCCTATCCGCCGGACCCGACCCGGCGGATAGGCTTGCTGGTGATGGCTTATCTCGACCACGCTGCGACCACGCCGATGCTCGACGAGGCGGTGGAGACCTACGTCGCCACCGCCCGTCGGGTCGGTAACGCGTCGTCACTGCACGCCGCCGGACGGGCGGCCCGGCGTACAGTCGAGGAGGCACGGGAGCGGGTCGCTGCCGCCCTCGGCGCCCGGCCGTCCGAGGTGATCTTCACCGCTGGCGGTACGGAGAGCGACAACCTCGCGGTCAAGGGGATCTTCTGGGCACGTTCGGCGGCGGCTCCTGCCCGGCGGCGGATCCTGGCCAGCACCGTCGAGCACCACGCCGTGCTCGACGCCGTGCAGTGGCTCGCCGAGCACGGGCAGGCCCAGGTGACCTGGCTGCCGGTGGACGCCACCGGTCGGGTCGACGCCGCCACCGCACAGGCCGAGCTGGACGCCGTCGCCGACGAGCTGGCCCTGGTCACCGTCATGTGGGCGAACAACGAGGTCGGCACCGTGCAACCGGTCGCCGCCGTCGCGGCGATGGCCGCGCGGGCCGGCGTACCGCTGCACACCGACGCGGTACAGGCGGTCGGCCAGGTCCCGGTCGACTTCGCCGCCAGTGGCGCCGCCGCGCTGACCGTCAGCGGTCACAAGCTCGGCGGCCCGGCCGGCGTGGGTGCCCTGCTGCTCGGCCGGGACGTCGCCTGCACCCCGCTGCTGCACGGTGGTGGCCAGGAGCGCGACGTCCGCTCCGGCACGCTCGACACCGCCGGGATCGCCGCGTTCGCGGTCGCCGTCGAGGTGGCGGTGAAACGCCAGGCCGAGCACGCGGCGCGGGTCGGCGCGCTCCGCGACGACCTGGTCCGACGGGTACGCCAGGCGGTACCGGATGTGATCTACAACGGGGACCCGACCGACCGGCTTCCCGGCAACGCGCACTTTTCGTTCCCCGGCTGCGAAGGCGACGCGCTGTTGCTGCTACTCGATGCCCAGGGCATCGCCTGCTCGACCGGCTCGGCCTGTTCGGCCGGGGTGGCGCAGCCGTCGCATGTGCTGCTGGCGATGGCCGACGACGACGAGCGGGCCCGCTCGTCGCTGCGGTTCAGCCTGGGCCACGACTCCACCGGGGCCGAGGTCGACGCGCTGGTGGCGGCCCTGCCCGGTGCGGTCGAGCGGGCCCGTCGGGCCGGCGCGGTCCGCGGCACGAAGCCGGTGCCGCCCGCCGCCGGCTGACCCGGCACCGCTGCGGTACTACCCTCGAGCGTGCGGCGACGATCAGGCAGGAGATGGGTACGGTGCGAGTACTGGCGGCGATGTCCGGCGGGGTCGATTCGGCGGTGGCGGCCGCCCGGGCAGTGGCCGCCGGACACGACGTGACCGGTGTGCACCTCGCGCTGTCGCGCAATCCGCAGACGTACCGTACCGGGGCCCGTGGCTGCTGCACCGTCGAGGACGCCCGGGACGCCCGGCGGGCCGCCGACGTGATCGGCATTCCGTTCTACGTCTGGGACATGGCCGAGCAGTTCCACAGTGACGTGGTGGACGACTTCGTCGCCGAGTACGCCGCCGGGCGTACCCCGAATCCGTGCCTGCGCTGCAACGAGAAGATCAAGTTCGCGGCGGTGCTGGACCGGGCGGTGGCGTTGGGGTTCGACGCGGTGGTCACCGGCCATCACGCCCGGCTCGGCCCCGACGGTCTGCTGCGGCGCAGCGTCGACCTGGCCAAGGACCAGTCGTACGTGCTCGCCGTGCTCAACCGGGCCCAGCTGGACCGGGCGATGTTCCCGCTCGGCGACTCGACCAAGGCGCAGGTCCGGGCCGAGGCGGCGCGGCGCGGGCTGGCGGTGGCCGACAAGCCCGACTCACACGACATCTGCTTCATCGCCGACGGCGACACCCGCGGCTTCCTCGCCGACCGGCTCGGCAACGTCCCGGGCGACGTGGTCGACGCGACGACCGGCGCGGTCGTCGGCCGCCACGACGGGGCGTACGCGTTCACCGTCGGCCAGCGGCGTGGCCTGGGCATCGGGGTGCCCGCGCCGGACGGTCGACCCCGCTACGTGCTGTCGATCACCCCGACGAGCAATACGGTGACCGTCGGCCCGGCCGAGGCGCTGGACGTCGACACGGTGACCGGTGTCCGCCCGGTGTGGATCGGCGGGGACCAGCCGACCGGCCCGGTCGAGGCGATGCTCCAGGTGCGCGCGCACGGCTCGACCACCCCGGCGGTGGTCGAGCTGACCGACGCCGGCATGTACGCCCAGCTGCACCGGCCGGTCCGGGGGGTGGCCGCCGGCCAGGCGATGGTCGCCTACCGACCCGATCCGGCCGGCGACGTGGTGCTCGGCTCGGCGACCATCGCCGGCTGACCGGTAGAGTCGGCGGACGTGACCGACGCGAGTGACCTGCCGTGACCCACGCGAGTGACCTGCCGGGACCGGAGCCGGCCGCAGCGGCGGCGGCGGACACACCGTGGCCCTGGCCGCCGGGTGCCGCCAGTGGGATCGGATCGCTGCCCGGCACCGACGTCGCCGAAGCGCAACGGATCGTCCTCGGTGAACTGCCGGGCCTGCCGCACCTGCCCGAGCTACCGGCCCGTGGGCCGGGCGCGGAGATGATCGGGCGCGGTGCCACCTTCCTGGTGGACCTGCCGGTCGAGCTGTACGCCGGTCGCTGGCGGGTCGCCGCCCGACCCGGCCGGGACCTGCGCCGCGCACTCGACCTGCGGGAACGGGACCTCGACCAGTTGACCGAGCAGGCCGACGGCTACACCGGGCCGGTCAAACTGCAGGCCGCCGGGGTGTGGACGTTGGCCGCCGCTCTCGAAGTCGGCCTCGGCGGGCGGCTGGTCCGCGACCACGGTGCCGTACGTGACCTCGCCGCCTCGCTCACCGAGGGCCTGCGGGAGCACGTCGCGGAGGTGTCCCGCCGGGTGCCGGCTGCACGGCTGCTGCTCCAACTCGACGAACCCTCGCTGCCCGCCGTGCTGGCCGGGACGCTGCGCACCGACAGCGGTCTGCGCACCTACCGGGCGGTCGCCGCCGGCACCGTCCGGGACCTGCTCGCCGAGGTGATCTCCGGCGTCGGTGTGCCGGTGGTGGTGCACTGCTGCGCCCCCGGTGTACCGGTGGGTCTGCTGCAGGCAGCCGGAGCCGTCGCGATCGCCGCCGACCTGGAGCTGCTCACCGACCTGGACTCGGTCGGTGCGGCGATCGACACCGGGATGGGGCTGTTCGCCGGGGTGGTGCCGGCGACCGGGGAAGCGTCCGGCGCGGCGGCACCGACCTCGGCGCGGGCGGCGGGACAGGTCCGTACCCTCTGGTCGAAGCTGGGGTTCCCGGCGGAGCAGGCCGCCGCCCAGGTGGTGGTGACCCCGGCGTGCGGGCTGGCCGGGGCGACCGTGCCGTACGCCCGGGCCGCGCTCGCCGCCTGCCGCGACGCCGGCCGGCGGCTGTCCGAGGGCTGACCCGGCAGGCGGCCGGCGGTGGAGTGCGGTGGGGTCTCGGCCGTGGAACACTGCCGCCCGGGGTGTGCCTACGGTTACCGTTGGTGGCGATGAGCTACCACGGTGACAGCGACGGTGACCCGGCCGCCGGTCAGCGCGGCTGGTGGCGGATGTACCGCGGACTGATCATCGCCGTGCTGGTGGTGGTCTTCGTGCTGTGCTTCCTGTGGTGCGCCGGGGTGGCCGTGTTCAACCTCGTCCAGGGCGAGTGACCGGGCCGGTTCGCGAGTGACCGCGGTCGGGCCGCCACACGGGTGACCGCGGTCGGACCGCCGGCCGGTATCCGCGAATGTCGGTGCCGACCGATACGGTGCGCAGGTAGATCCGAACACGGAGGTCAGCCGGTGTCCGAGGAAGTCGTTCCGCAGCAGGTCAGCGCCGCCGGGCAGGCGCAGGCCGGTGAGGAGCCCGACGCGGCCGCCCGGGAGCGGCACGCCACGCTCGCCGAGGAGATCGATCGCCACCAGTTCCGCTACCACGTCCTCGACGCGCCGGAGATTTCTGACGGGCAGTACGACCTGCTGATCCGGGAGCTGAACCAGCTGGAGGAGCGGCACCCGTCGCTGCGTACGCCGGATTCGCCCAGCCAGCGGGTGGGCTACGCATACGCCACCCAGTTCGCCCCGGTGAACCACGCCGAGCGGATGATGAGCCTGGACAACGCCTTCGACGACGATGAGCTCACGGCCTGGGCCGACCGGGTCGAGCGCGACGCCGGTGGCCCGGTCAACTACCTGTGCGAGCTGAAGGTCGACGGCCTCGCGGTCAACCTCACCTACGAGCGGGGCGTGCTGACCCGGGCGGCGACCCGGGGCGACGGTCGGGTTGGCGAGGACATCACCCCGAACGTGCGGACCATCCGGCAGATCCCGGAGCGGTTGGCTGGTGAGGCACCCGAGCTGCTGGAGGTGCGTGGCGAGATCTACTTCCCGGTGGCCGCGTTCGACGAGCTCAACGCCAGCCTGGTCGCCCAGGAGAAGGCGCCGTTCGCGAACCCGCGTAACGCCGCCGCCGGCTCGCTGCGGCAGAAGGATCCCCGAATCACCGCTGGACGCGGGCTGCGCATGGTGGTGCACGGCCTGGGGGCGCGCAAAGGCTTCGAGCCGGTACGCCAGTCCGACGCGTACCGGCAGCTGGCCGACTGGGGGCTGCCGATCAGCCAACGCTGGCAGGTGGTCGGCGACCGCGACGGGGTGCGTGACTTCATCGCCCACTTCGCCTCGCACCGCCATGAGGTGGAGCACGAGATCGACGGCGTGGTGGTCAAGATCGACGAGGTGTCGGTCCAGCGCCGTCTCGGCTCCACCAGTCGCGCTCCGCGTTGGGCGATCGCCTACAAGTACCCGCCGGAGGAGGTCAACACCCGGCTGCTCGACGTCAAGGTCAACGTCGGACGGACCGGGCGGGTCACCCCGTACGCGGTGCTCGACCCGGTCAAGGTGGCCGGTTCGACGGTCGGCTTCGCCACCCTGCACAACGCCGGAGAGGTGGCCCGCAAAGGGGTACTGATCGGCGACATGGTGGTCCTGCGGAAAGCGGGCGACGTCATTCCCGAAGTGGTCAGCCCGGTCGTCGATCTGCGGACCGGCGCCGAGCGCGAGTTCGTGATGCCGACCGAGTGCCCGGAGTGTGGCACCGAGCTGCGCTACGAAAAAGAAGGTGACGCCGATATCCGGTGTCCGAATCTTGACTGCCCGGCGCAGTTGACCCGCAAGCTGGAGTACATCGCCGGTCGCAGTGTTCTCGACATCGAGGCGCTGGGGGAGCGGTCGGCGATCGCCCTGGTCGATTCCGGTGCCGTGCAGAGCATCGGCGACCTATTCGATCTTGATGCGGACCGCTTGTCCGGAGTCGAGTTCTTCTGCAACCAGAGCGGGGAGCTGACCGAGAACGCGAAGAAGCTGCTGGCCAACCTTGCCGAGGCCAAACAACGGCCGCTGTGGCGGATCATCGTCGCGTTCTCCATCCGGCACGTCGGCCCGGTCGCCGCCCAGGCGCTGGCCCGCGAGTTCCGTTCGATCGACGCGATCGCCGCCGCTAGCCAGGAGCAACTGGTCGACGTCGACGGGGTCGGCCCGGTGATCGCCGCAGCCGCCGCCGACTGGTTCGCCGCCCCACACGCTCAGGAGGTGGTCCAGCGCTGGCGTGTGGCGGGCGTGCGGATGGTCGAGGAAGCCGGTGACGACCAGGCGCCGCGTCCGTTGGTCGGCGTCACCGTCGTGATCACCGGTTCGCTCGCCAAGTACTCCCGTGACGAGGCGGCCGAGGCGGTGCAGTCCCGAGGCGGTAAAGTCAGCGGCTCGGTGTCGAAGAAGACCGGGTTCGTGGTGGTCGGCGACAGCCCGGGATCGAAGTACGACAAGGCCGTATCACTGCGTGTCCCGGTGCTCGACGAGGCAGGCTTCGGGGTTCTCCTCGAGGAAGGGACGGACGCGGCCCGAGCGGTCGCCGTCAACGAACCGGACCAGCCGGCCGAGTCCGCCCAGCCTGCCGATCCGGCCGGTACGGCCGAGCCCGCCGCCGCCAGCTAGCGGCGCTCCGGCGCCGGCCGGCCCGGACCATCGCCGGAGCTCCGACAATTGGCGGATGCCATTTCTCGACGGCCGGGAATCCCGCGGCGGGCATTCGCCGACCGCGTCTCAAATCAGTCACGACCGCGCTTCACCCCTGACCCGCCGGCCGTCCATCCTTAAGGTGTAGGACGTCGGTGGGACGCCCGGCTCGTGCTGAGTCGGCGAAGCGGGCCACGGGAGCGCGACGGGAGGGCAGATGGAGGCCGCGGCACTGCGGAACTCCGTTCCTCCGGAACGCGCGCCTGGTTTCTTCGGCTTCGTTGGCGGCGTGACCGCTGCGGCGCTCGCCGTCTGCGCCGTACCGTTGCTGAACCTGCCCGCCCAGATTTCCGACCTGCCGGCGGCATTCTGGCTGATGGCCCTGCTCGCGGTGGTCGGCGACGCCCGACCGTTCACCCCACCGGGTCGGCGGCGCCGATCCGAGGTCTTCCCGTCGGTCTGTTTCACCTTCGCCATCCTGCTCGCCTGGGGCCTCGGCCCGGCGGTCGCGGTGCAGGCCGTCGCGGTTGCGGTCTTCGCCTGGCGGGCCCGGCACGTGCCGTGGCGGGCCCTGTTCAACAGCTCGCAGTACGCGCTGGCGCTCGCCGCCGCAGCGGCGGTGGCCGGACTGGCCGGGCCGGGCACCTTCGCCGGCGCCGCGGAGCTGGCCTGGAGCGACGTCGCGGTGGCGGTCGGCGCGGCGGCCGCTTGGTCGGCGGTCAACTACAGCACGGTCACCCTGGCGATCCGGCTGCGCTTCGGCGGCCGGTGGTGGCGGTCGGCCCGCCGTGGCATCGGCTTCGAGCTGTCCTCCACGGGGTCGCTGCTGCTGCTCGGGCCGGTGCTGGTGGTCGCCGCGCAGGTCGACCCGGCGCTGATCCCGCTGGTGCTGGTGCCGCTGTACGCGGTCTACCGGATGGCTGCGTTGGCCAGCGAGCAGGAACGGTCGGCCCGGCTGGACCCGTTGACCGGGCTGGCCAACCGCAAGGCACTGATCGGCGAGATCGCCGACCAGGTGCCGGCACACGCCAACGCGCTCCGCCGCGGTGCGCCGGATGCCCGGATGGCGCTGCTGCTGCTCGACCTGGACCGGTTCAAGCGGGTCAACGACGCGCTGGGGCACCTGGTCGGCGACCGGCTGCTGGTCGAGGTGGGGTTGCGGCTGGCCATGGTGGTCCGACCGCAGGACCTGGTGGTCCGGCTCGGCGGTGACGAGTTCGCCATTCTGGCCACCCGACTCACCGGGGCGGACGAGGCCCGGGACATCGCCGAACAAGTGGTGACCGCGCTCGCTGAGCCGGTCGCCCTGGACGGGCTGCCGCTGGACGTCGGCGGATCGGTGGGCATCGCCCTCTACCCCGAGCACGGTGGGGACTTCGCCACCCTGCTGCAGCACGCCGACGTCGCCATGTACGACGCCAAGGACACCGGTGACGGCACCGCCGTCTACACGGCCGAGTCGGACCACAACACGCCGGAACGGCTCAGTCTCCTCGCCGACCTGCGTCGGGTGCTCGACGTCAACGGCGCGCACGCGGCCGACCCCGGTCGGGAGGTCGACGACGTCGGCGAGATCACCATGTACTACCAGCCGCAGGTGGAGATTGCGACCGGCGAGGTGGTCGGGGTGGAGGCGCTGCTGCGCTGGCGGCATCCGCGCCGGGGCATGGTCGACCCGGAAGAGCTGATCAAGGTTGCCGAGCAGAGCGCCGTGATGCGCCTGCTCACCCGTCGGGTCGTCGATGACGTCGTCGAGCAGATCGCCAAGTGGGCCGCCGCCGGGATCACCATGCGGGCAGCCGTCAACGTCAGCGTCCGCGATCTGCACACCGGCGAGATCGCCGATCAGATCTCCGACCGGCTCGCCCGCTACAACCTGTCACCCGAGCAACTTCAGCTGGAAATCACCGAGGGGGCGTTGATGGCCGACCCCCGGCGGGTGCTGGCCACCATCTCCCGGCTGGACGCCATCGGGGTGGCGATCGCCCTGGACGACTTCGGCACCGGCTACTCGTCCATGCAGCACCTGCGCCGGCTCCCGCTGTCCGAAGTCAAGATCGACCGTTCGTTCGTCCTCGGCATGGCCGCCGACACCGACGACGCGGCCATCGTCCGTTCGGTGATCGAGCTGGCCCGGGCGCTCGGGCTGCGGGTGGTCGCCGAAGGCGTCGAGGACGACGCCTCCTGGCGGCGGTTGCACGCGCTCGGCTGCCACGTCGCCCAGGGCTGGTTCTACGCCCGGCCGATGCCCGCCGACGAACTGGTCAGCTGGCTGGCCCGGTACCGTCCACTGGTCCCCGGCCCACGTGGCGTTCCGCCCGGCCTGCTGGATGACTCGGCAGACCCGCCGTCAGACCGGCGGCCAGACCCGCCCGGCCCGCCCGATGACTCGGCCGGCCCACCGGAGAAATAGACTCGTCGGGTCCGGCCCGCTGAGCCACGCTGAGCGAGAATCCCGGGCCAACCGTTCGATCACCGTACGAAGGGGGCGCAGATGGCCGCCATCTCCCGCGAGGAGGTCGCGCACCTGGCGCGACTGTCGCGGCTGGCCGTGACCGAGGACGAACTGGCGACGTTCGCCGGCCAGCTCGACGTCATCCTGCAGTCCGTCGCCCGGATCGGCGAGGTCGCCGCCGACGACATCCCGCCCACCTCGCACTCGGTGCCGCTGACCAACGTGTTGCGCGACGACGTCGTCGTCCCCGGTCTGGACCGCGACGCCGCGCTCGCCGCCGCCCCGGACGCCGAGGACGGCCGGTTCCGGGTGCCGCGCATCCTGGACGAGGAGGTCTGAACCATGTCCGAACTCACCGGGATGACCGCCGCGCAGCTGGCCGGGCTGATCGCCGGCGGCGACACCAGCGCCGTCGAGGTGACCCGCGCCCACCTGGACCGGATCGCCGGCGTCGACGAGCGGGTGCACGCGTACCTGCACGTCGACGCCGACGGTGCGCTCGCCGCCGCGCAGGCCGTCGACACCGCCCGCGCCGCCGGGCAGCCGCTCGGCCCGCTGGCCGGGGTACCGATCGCGGTCAAGGACGTCGTCACCACCAAGGGCGTACCGACCACCGCCGGGTCAAAGATCCTCGACGGCTGGCGGCCACCGTACGATGCGACGATCGTCGCCCGGCTGCGCGCTGCCGGCATGCCGATCCTCGGTAAGACCAACATGGACGAGTTCGCGATGGGCTCGTCGACCGAGTACTCGGCGTACGGGCCGACGTACAACCCGTGGGACCTGACCCGAATCCCCGGCGGATCCGGCGGCGGCAGCGCGGCCGCGGTCGCCGGTTGCGAAGCTCCACTGGCGATCGGCACCGACACCGGCGGCTCGATCCGCCAGCCGGGCGCGGTCACCGGCACCGTCGGCGTCAAGCCGACCTACGGCGGCACCTCCCGGTACGGGCTGATCGCCTTCTCCTCCTCGCTGGACACCCCCGGACCGTGCGCCCGGACGGTGCTCGACGCGGCGCTGCTGCACGAGGCGATCGCCGGCCACGACCCGCGCGACTCCACCTCGATCCCGGCCGCCGTGCCGCCGGTGGTCGAAGCGGCCCGCGCCGGAGCCGCCGGTGATCTGACCGGGGTCCGGCTCGGCCTGGTCACCCAGTTCGCCTCCGGCGAAGGCGCCGAGCCGGGCGTACTGGCCGCCTTCCGTGACGCCGTCGACGCGCTGACCAAGCTCGGGGCCGAGGTCGTCGAGGTCTCCTGCCCGCACTTCGACTACGCGCTGCCGGCGTACTACCTGATCGCGCCGAGTGAATGCTCGTCCAACCTGGCCCGCTACGACGGCGTCCGGTACGGGCTGCGCAGCGGCGACGACGGCAACCGGTCCCTGGAAGAGGTCATGTCGCTGACCCGCGACCAGGGCTTCGGTCAGGAGGTAAAGCGGCGCATCATGCTCGGCACGTACGCGCTGTCCAGCGGCTACTACGACGCCTACTACGGGCAGGCGCAGAAGGTCCGTACCCTGATCACCCGCGACTTCACCGCCGCGTTCGAGCAGGTCGACGTGCTGATCTCGCCGACCACGCCGTTCGTGGCGTTCCCGCTCGGGGCGCGCACCGCCGACCCGTACCAGATGTATCTGGCCGACCTGTTCACCATCCCGACCAACCTGTACGGCGGCCCGGCCATCTCGGTGCCGTGCGGGCTGGCCGACGGGCTGCCGGTCGGGTTGCAGGTGATGGCACCCACGATGGCCGACGACCGGATGTACCGGGTCGCGGCGGCCCTGGAGTCGGCGGTCGGCACCCTCACCCCGCCGGAGCTCTGAGCGGCGACGTGCTGACCTGCGATCGAGAGTTGGAGCTGTGAGATGAGCACGACCGCGTTGCCCACGTACGAGGATGTCGTCGCCCGCTACGAGCCGGTGATCGGCCTGGAGACGCACGTCGAGCTGGGCACCAACACCAAGATGTTCTGCGGCTGCCCGACCGGGTTCGGCGCCGAGCCGAACACCCAGGTCTGCCCGGTCTGCCTCGGGCTGCCCGGCTCGCTGCCGGTAGCGAACAAGGCGGCGATCGAGGCGACGATCCGCATCGGGCTGGCACTCAACTGCTCGATCGCCGACTGGTGCCGGTTCGCCCGGAAGAACTACTTCTACCCGGACATGCCGAAGAACTACCAGATCAGCCAGTACGACGAGCCGCTGTGCGTGGACGGCTGGCTCGACGTCGAGGTCGACGGCGAGATGGTGCGGATCGGCATCGAGCGGGTGCACCTGGAGGAGGACACCGGCAAGACGCTGCACGTCGGCGGCGCGACCGGGCGCATTCACGGTGCGACCGAGTCGCTGGTCGACTACAACCGGGCCGGCATCCCGCTGGTGGAGATCGTCACCAAGCCGATCCCCGGCACCGGGGACCGGGCACCGCAGGTGGCCCGCGCGTACGTCACCGAGCTGCGGGACGTGATCCGTTCGCTGGGCGTGTCCGACGTACGGATGGAGCAGGGCTCGCTGCGCTGCGACGTCAACACCTCGCTGACCCCGGTCGGGCAGACCGAGTGGGGCACCCGCACCGAGACCAAGAACGTCAACTCGCTGCGGTCGGTGGAGCGGGCGGTACGCGCGGAGATGCTGCGCCAGGCGTCGGTGCTCGACGTCGGTGGCCGGATCGTGCAGGAGACCCGGCACTTCCACGAGGACAGCGGCGACACCACGTCGGGCCGGTCCAAGGAGACCGCCACCGACTACCGCTACTTCCCGGAGCCTGACCTGGTGCCGCTCGCCCCGGACGCCGCCTGGGTGGCCGAGCTGAAGGCGGCCCTGCCGGAGCTGCCCCGGGTGCACCGCAAGCGGCTGCAGGAGCAGTGGGGGCTGACCGACCACGACATGCAGTCGGTGGTCAACGCCGGCGCGGTCGAGCTGATCGAGCAGACCGTGGCGGCCGGCACCACCCCGGCCGGTGCCCGCAAGTGGTGGCTGGGTGAGCTGGCCCGCCGGGCCAACGAGTCCGGTGTGGAGCTGACCGCGCTGGGGGTCACCCCGGCGCACGTGGCCGAGCTGCAGGGGCTGGTCGACGCCGGCAAGCTCAACGACAAGCTGGCCCGTACCGTCCTGGAGGCGGTGGCCGCCGGGGAGGGCACGCCGACCGAGGTGATGACCGCGCGCGGCCTGGAGGTGGTCTCCGACACCGGTGCGTTGACCGTCGCCGTCGACGAGGCGATCGCCGCCAACCCGGACATCGCGGCGAAGGTCCGCGACGGCAAGGTGGCGGCGGCCGGGGCGCTGGTCGGCGCGGTGATGAAGACGACCCGGGGCCAGGCTGACGCGCGTACCGTCCGGGAGCTGATCCTGTCCCGCCTCGGCGCACAGGGCTGAGGCGGGCGCGCGGCCAACCACAGCGGACGAGCCGCGTCGGGCACTGCCCGACGCGGCTCGCGTCATCTACCGCTGGTGGTGGCTGACGAATGTCTGCCAGGCTGCGGGGAGAAGGTGAGGGTGCCGCCGGTGCGGTTCTTGCTGTCGCGGACCAGGACCCGGCCGGGCAGGTTGTCGGCGACTTCGACGCAGTTGCCGCCGGTGCCGTTGCTGCGGCTGCTGGTCCGCCAGGCCGGTCGAGGATCGGTCGTCATGCCCATCTGTCGGCTGCCTCCTGCATCAACGCCACGGACTGCTCGCTGGGCAGAGCGTACTCCCGCAGCGACTCCCAGGCATGCTCCAGTCTGGTCAGATCGGCCTCCAACTCGATGGTCTGGCCCTCCAACGGCCCGTCGACGAAGCCGGCCGCCCGGCCGTCCAGGCTGGCCAGAGTGAACGGGCCGTTCAGCCCCGGGTCAGCACCGCCTCGTCGATCACCCCGACGAAGCGGCACGGCCGCTCGGCCCGGTGCAGGATCTCCTGCCGGCCGAGCCGGTCGCCGACGGTGGTGTCGACGTCGTCGATCGCCACCCCGGCATGGGTGAGGATGACGCGGGCGTACGCCTCGGTCTGCAGCAGGCCGGGCACCAGCAGCGGCTCGTAGCAGCGCAGCATGATCGCCTCCCGTTCGTGCTCCAGCCACGGGCGCAGCCAGACCGGGGCCCGCTCGGTGCGCAGCAGCAGCTCCCAGAGGGTCGAGTAGTCGCAGTTGAAGACCCGGTCGATGGTGGCCAGGTAGTCGAGCCGGATCGGCCGGGCACCGCGCTCGACCGCGCTGACGTGCTGGGCCGACCAGTGCAGGGCGGCGCCCCACTGCTCCTGGGTGAGCCCGGCCAACTCGCGGCGGCGGCGGAGCTCCGCTATCAGATATGCGCTCGCTGCTCCAGACATTCGTTTCCTCCAGCTCTCTACAGAATCGCTTTGCGGTGGGCAGGGGTTGCCCCGTGACGGATGTTGTTGCTACGAGGACGAAGCCCACCTTCCATAGGGGAGGCGGGGAAGTCCAAGGGTGGAGGAGTGGGAAATTCGAGAAGGCGTCCATTGTCGTCCCGGTGGGGGACGCGTGGTGCAAGAATGAATGACAAAGATCAATTGCGCCGGCACGGCGTACTCGGCTGGATGTCGGTGCCGACCGGCAGCGCCGTGCCCGGCTACGTCAACCACCCGGTGATCGCCCGCGCCCGCCACCTGGCCGCGATGCACCTGCCCGACCCGGTGACCGGGTGTCCGCGCTGCGGCACGATCACCTGTCCGGGGCTGCGGCTCGCGGTGGCCTACCTGGACCGGTACGACCGCGATGCCGCCCGGACCATCCGCCGGCTGCTCGCCTCGGTCGGCATCTGGCTCACTGCCGACCCGGCGACCGGGGCAGGTGGCGATGACTGAGTCGACAAGATCGCCGCTGGTGCAGCCGTGGGACGTCATCGAAATCGGCGCGAGCGACTATTTGAATGGTGACGGACCCCTGCGACTGAGGGTCATCCACGTCCGCGCCGAGGCCGCCCACCCGAATATCGAATGGATTCATCTGCTGGGCACCCGACTGCACGGCAACCGGGACGGCCAGATGATGATGGTGATGGTCCGCGCGGCGGCGCTGCGCCGCCCCGGCGCGGTCATCCGGCCAGGGCCGGCTTCCGGGACCAAGGTGGAACTCAGGACGGGCTGGGTGCCGGGGTCGCGGACTGAGTGGTAGTCGGGGTCGCGGACGGATCGGCGGTAGGAGTCGGCGATGCCGACGGATCCGCTTCCGGTTCAGCGCCGGCGATGACGTGCCGTTCCAGGGTGACCTGGGCCTGGCCGGTACCGCCGACCCGGATGTCGTCGTGCGCCTGCAACTGGTGCTCGGCGTCGAAGTACAGCACCGTCAAGGCCAATGGCGTCGGCTCCTCGCCCTCCAGACCGCGCAGTCCGGCCCCGCCGGTCGAACCCTCCACCATCAGCCGGGTCGGCTGCTCACCGGGGATCTCGGCGAGCATCCGGACCTCCCGGTTGTGGGTGTGCCCGGCCAGCACCAGCGGCGTGGTGCCGGACAGCGGGCCGGCCGACACCGGGTCGTGCACCAGGGCGATATCTACCGGTTCGTCGGTGCCCAGGATCGTCGCGGCAAGCTGCTCGCCGACCCCGATCACCTGGTCGGTGGCCGGCTTGGACAACCCGCCGTCGGCCGGGCTGGTCTGCTTGTCCGGGGTGAACCGGGGGTCGCCGATACCGGCGATGGCCAGCCCGGCGACCTCGGTGACCTCGTTGTCCAGCACGATCGCGTTCGGCTGGCTGGCGACCGCCTCCTGGGTGCGGATCGAGTCGTGGTTGCCGCGGATGAACACGTACGGCACCTCCAACAGCCCGATCGAGGCGACGTAGTTCGCCTCCGGCTCGCTGCCCCAGTCGGTGATGTCCCCGGTGTCGATCACCACGTCGATGTCGAACTGCTCGACCACGGTACGGATCACCGACCAGCCGGTCGGGTTGAGGTGCATGTCCGACACGTGCAGCACCCGGGTGGTGCCCTCGGCTGCCTGGTAGACGGGCAGCGTCGACACGGTGGTGTAGATCCGGCTGACATTGCTGACGATGTGCTGCAGCTGTTCGGCGTACTGGCTGTAGTTGGTGGCGATCCGCTGTACGTCACCGACCACCGCCGGGGCGTTGACCAGCAGACCCTCGTACCGTGGCTCCTCGATCGACTCCGGCCGGATGGTCGCCGCCGCGACGCCGATGCTGCCGCCGGTGATCAGCAGCGCCAGGGTGCCAGACCAGGCGACCCGGCGGGTGTCGCGGAAGACCAGCGCGGCGAGGATCAAGGTGGTGAGCACGGCGACCGCGATGGTACGGATACCGAGCCGCAGCACCCCCTCGGTGACGTCGCCGACCACGGTCTGACTGGCCCGGGTGATCGCGTTCGGGTCGTCGAGCAGGGCGAGGGTGCGGACCTGGTCGAGGGAGCCGAGCCGGATGGAGAGCTGGACCGGCCCTTCGTGGCTGTCGACGTGCAGCGCGCCGAGCGGCGGGATGGCCATGGTGGTGCCGCCGTCCACCGCCGGGGTCACCGCCATATCGGCCCGGAACGGGCCGATGTCGACGTCGGCACGGGCCCCGAGCAGGACACCGATGACGACCCCGGCCAGACTGACCGCGACGACCGCGAGCGCCACGCCGATCCGTCGGGTGGCTCGTGACCGCGCGGCCCGCCCGAATCCGCGACCTGCGGTACGGCTGACCGAGCCGAGCCGTCGCCCGGCGTGTGCCAGCCACCGCCCGGGGCGACCCGGCTGCTGAGCCGGACGGCCCGGCTGCTGGCCGGGACGGCTCCGGTCGGCCGTTTGCTCGTCGCTCATGCTGAGATCATGCCTGTCTGATCGAAGGTGGGGAGGCTGGTGGGGTCAGCTGCGCCCGGCTCCGCCGTCGGCGAAGACCAGCCGCAGGATACGGTCGTCCTCCGGGGCCGGTTCGCCCCGGCCGTCCTGGTTCGAGGTGGTCAACCAGACCGAGCCGTCCGGTGCCCGCACGACGGTGCGTAGTCGACCGTACTCCTCGGTTAGCAGCGCGCGGGGCTGGCCGAACACCGTACCGGACTCGGTCAGCTCGACCAGCCACAGCCGCTCGCCGCGCAGACAGGCGGCGGCCAGGATCCGGTCCACCACGGCCGCCCCGGAGCAGGAGGACTCTCCGGTCGGCCAGACAATCAGCGGGTCGACGAATCGTCCGTCCCCGCCTTCGCCCTCGACCTGCGGCCAACCGTAATTCTCGCCCGGCTCGATCAGGTTGATTTCGTCCCAGGAGTTCTGGCCGAACTCGGTGGCGTACAGCCGGTCCTGAGCGTCCCAGGCGATGCCCTGCACGTTTCGGTGGCCCAACGACCAGATCAGCGAGTCGGGGAACGGGTTGTCGGGGGCCGGCTCGCCGTCCGGTGTCATCCGCAGAATCTTGCCGCCGAGGCTCTCCTGGTCCTGGGACAGGCCGGTGTCCGAGGCGTCGCCGGTGGTGGCGTACAGGTAGCCGTCGGGCCCGAAGGCGAGCCGGCCGCCGTTGTGGATGCCGGAGAGCGGGATGCCGGTGACGATCGGTTCCGGTTCGTCGCCCAGCGTCAGCCGGGCGATCCGGTTGTCCTCGGCGGTGGAGTAGTAGATGAACACCGTTTCGTCGGTGGCGTACTCGGGGGAGACGGCGATGCCGAGCAGCCCGCCCTCACCGCCGCCGTCGACCTGGTCGATGGTCTGCACCTCGGTGACGTCCAGCCCGTCCGGGCTCGAACCGGGCCCGACCTGCAGAATCTTGGCGCTGTCCCGCTCGGTGACCAGCGCGGCGCCGTCCGGCAGGAACGCCACCCCCCACGGCACCGCCAGCCTGCTGGCCAGCACGGTGACGGCTACCTGCTGATCGACGCCGCCGCCGGCCGGTGTCTCGGTCGGGGCGGGGAAAGTGGGGGGCGCGCCGGCCTGGTCCGGCTCCGGCTCGCCGAACGTGCAGCCGCCGGCGAGCAGCAGGGTGGTCAGGCTGGCGGCGGCGGTCGCCGTGATCGCGGCGGTCGGGCGACGCGACGAGCGGCGGTACGGCAGGCGAGCGTTCACCCGCACCAGACTAGTCCGCTGCCGGACATCCGCATCCGATGGCGTCCCCGGGTACTTAGGTGAGGGTATCCAATATGAAATCGGATGGTGTTAGGTAAGGGTTCCCAAAATTGCGAGAAGTGAATAAGCGCCATATATTCGATTGCAGTGGACTACTGTTTTCCCACAGTGGCGGTGACGCTGCCGGATGCTGCCAAGCTAGGAGGACCACCATGACCGCGATGATGGAGATGCCCCGGGTGCAGGAGTGCACCGTCGTGGAGTGCGCGTACAACCAGCACGAGGGCTGCCACGCCTTCGCTATCACGATCGGGACCGAGGCGGACAGCGCCAGCTGCACCACCTTCTTTGACATTTCGTCCAAAGGCGGCCTCGACGCGGTGATCGCCCAGGTTGGTGCCTGCAAGCGCGCCGACTGCCGGTTCAACGCCGAGTTGGAGTGCCGGGCACCGGCGATCCGGGTCGGGCCGAGCCGGGAGACGGCCGACTGCATGACCTACGAACCTGCCTGACCCGCTGCAGGTCCGGCCAGAACCGCAGCGGCACCGGTCGTGGGACGAGCCCGTGGCCGGGGTCGCTCCCGCGTCGGCGGCACCGGCTACGGGCGAATTCCCGGATAGTGGTTTCCGCGCAAGGGAAACGTCGTAGTCGACCCTGTGGCACCGGACTGTGACCGGTCCCGACGGCGATAGCCTGTTCAGAAGCAGGCAACGGGCGTCAGATGCAGAGTGATGTCGCGTGACCGGATGATCATGAGATGCCCGGCCTGAGCGGACCGGACCCGGATGGCCCGCTATCGTCGGACCGGTGAAAGTCTGGATCCCCCACCCGCACGGCCGACAACTGCTCGGCCGGCTGCCCGACGAGGTGACCGTCGAGGTCGCCGCCGACCTCACCCAGCTGCCGTCCGACCCCGCCGGCGTGCGGTTCTGGGTGCCGCCGTTCCTGGCCCGGCCCGGAGCGGCGGAGCTGGCCGGCAAGATGCCGGACCTTCAGGTGGTGCAGTTGCTGTCCGCCGGTGCCGACGCATGGGTGGGGCGGCTGCCGGAGCACCTGACGCTCTGCGACGCGCGCGGGGTGCACGACTCGTCGACGGCGGAGTGGATCGCCGCTGCGATCCTCACCCACGTCCGCGACTTCGCCGGCTTCATCCGGGCACAGACCCGTCGAGAATGGTCGTACGAGCAGTTCGCCCCGACCGACGAGCTGGCCGGCAAACGGGTCCTCATCGTCGGCGCCGGATCGATCGGTGCCGCGCTGCGTGCCCGGCTGTCCCCGTTCGAGGTGGAGTTCACGCTGGTGGCCCGGACCGCCCGGCCGGCCGTCCAGGTGCACGGCGTCGACGAGCTGCCCGCCCTGTTGCCGTACGCCGACATCGTGGTGTTGATCGTGCCGCTGACCGACCGGACCCGGGGGATGGTCGACGCGGCCGTGCTGGCCGCGATGCGCGACGGTGCGCTGCTGGTCAACGCCGCCCGCGGCCCGGTGGTCGACACTGCGGCGCTCACCGCGGAGCTGTCCACCGGCCGGATCTGCGCCGTACTCGACGTGACAGACCCGGAACCGCTGCCCGCAGACCATCCGCTATGGAGGTCGCCGAACGTGGTGATCAGTCCACACATCGCCGGGTCGGTACGCGGTCTGCTGCCTCGCGCGTACGCCCTGGCGGGTCGGCAGGTCACCCGGCTGGCTGCGGGCGAGCCGCTGGACAACGTGGTGGTGGACGGCTATTGAGTCGGCGGCGTGGCCGGTTCGTCGGTCGCGTCGGCCGTCGGAGTCGCCGGGTCGAGCGGAGTCGCCGGGTCGAGCGGTTGTCCGCTGGCGGCGATCAGCCGGGGCAGGTCGTCGGCCCGTACGGCGGGTAGCCGTACCCGCTCGCCGTCGGTGAGCAGCGCCACCGCCCGGCCCTGCGGGTCGGCCGCCAGCTCGGCTACCCGCGACCAGCCAATCCGGCGCTGGCCGATCAGCGCCCGCACCCGGAGCCCGGCCGGGTCGGCATCGGTTCCGGAGCGGACCGCCCAGATCGCGATCGCCAGCGGCAGCAGCAGGACCGGCAGCAGATACCAGCGGGCACTGGCCAGCGGCAGTGACCCGACGAACGCGATCACCGCCGCCAGCATGATCGCCTGGTGCGGCCGGAACCGGACAGTTACCCTGCGACTCATCCGACAATCCTGGCATCCGGCCGGTGGGTGTCGGCTGCCGGGTAGGTCGGGTGGCATCGGCGAGTGCGCCGCCCGACCCGGCCGCCCGACCAGGCCGGGGGCACCCGACGGTTCCGGTTGCGGAAACCCGCCGGAAATTTCCGGTGACCGCCCCGTAACCCGGCGCCGGACTGGTTCGTTGTGACCGGCACAGTGGGCCGACCCGGCCCGGCTTTGCCCCGACCCCTTCCGTGGAGGCGACGGCCACCGTGCCTGAGGCGTTCCCCGAACCATCCCGTCCCCGTCCCCATCGGGCCCAACCCCCCGGCTGGACCCTGCCCGCACAGGCCGGCGCCGCCGCGCTGCTGCTGACCGCCGGCGCGGCCGGCCTGCTGACCGCCCCGGTCGCGGTGCTCGGCGCGGTGCTGTTCGGCGTCGGCATGCCCGGTCTGCGGCTGTCGCGGATGGCCGTCACCGCGCACGCCCGTACCGGCGATCTCCGGAACTGCCGCGGAGCCAATCTGCTCGCCGTGACCAGCATCGGCGGCGCCACTGCGGTCTGCGTCGCCGCCTTCAGCCCGCCGGCGGCCCGGACCGGCCTGGCGCTCAGCGGGCTCATCCTCGCGCTGGCCGGCCACCTCGCGGCGATTCTGCTGCTGCCGGGCGTCGCCGAGACCTGGCGGCTGCGGCTGCGGCGGGTGGTCGACGGGCTGAGCCTGGGGATCAGCCTGATCTTCGCCAGCTGGCTGCTCTCGCCGGTCGACACTGCGTCGTCGGCCGTACTCTTCGTCGAGCTGAGCGTGATCGGGGCTGGGTCGATCATCGTGGTCACCGCCCTGGGGATGCGGAGGCAACGCCCAGCGGTGCTCTACTGCGGTGGCGGCTCCATCGCGCTCCTCGTGGGGCTGGCCGCTCCAACTGTCTGCTTCGCGTACGGCACCGCCGGCTGGCTCTGGTGCCTGTCGACGGCCCCGGCGGTCGGCGGCATGCTGCTACTGGTCATCGGGGCGCAGCGGGCACAGCGGGCAGGCTCGCAGCCGGTCACCCCGGCGCGCGGCCGGCTCACCGCGTACCCACTGTTGACGGTGCCGGCGGTGGTGGCCGCGCTGGCCGCCGCGTACCACGTGGCGACCCAGGGATCGTTCGACCGTACGTCGGTCCTGCTCGGCCTTGCGGTGATCCCGACGCTGGTGGTCCGGGAGATGATGGCCGCGGCCGACGTGCGGTCCTACGCCCGGCGGTTGAGCATCCAGGAGGCGCATTTCCGCTCGTTGGTCTCCGGCGGCAACGATCTCACCCTGACCCTCGGCGACGACCTGCGGGTGCGGTGGCAGTCACCGGCCGCCGCGCGACTGTTCGGGCTGGCCGACGCACAGGTGCTCGGCCGACCGTTCATCGAGCTGATGCATCCGGAGGACGTCCCTGAGGTGATCGCGGTGCTGGCCGGCGTGGTGACTGGCCGGCTGGTGCCGACCACTCGGACCCCGTTGGTCACCGCCCGGCTGCGGGACGGCCACGGTCGGTGGCGGGACACCGAGTCCACCGTGTCTGACCAGCGGACGGTGCCCGAGGTCGGAGCGCTCGTGGTGCATGTGCGCGACGTGGGGGAGCGGGCGCACCTGGAGCGGCGGCTGTACAAGCTCGGCTTCACCGACCAGCTGACCGGGTTGGCGAACCGCCGGGAGCTGATGCGCCAGATCGCCAACCAGCGGGACCTGCCCGGTCACCCCGGTGCGTTGCTGATCATCGACCTCTACGGGCTGGTCGGCGTCAACGAGCAGTACGGGCGGGAGGTCAGCGACGCGGTGCTGGTCGAGGTGGGGCGGCGGCTGCGGGACACGGTGGAGCCGGACGACGTGGTCGCCCGGCTCAGCGGCGACGAGTTCGCGGTTGTCACCGTCGCCGGCCCGATGCTGGCGTACGGGACCGGGGCGCGGCTGGTCGCGGCGTTGCGCGAGCCGTGCCAGCTGCCCGGCGCGGTGGTTGCGCTGCAGACCAGCATCGGCATGGCCGAGGTGGCCGGCGGTGCCGGGGCGGACGATGTGCTGCGCCGGGCGGACCTGGCCCGCCGCCGGGCCCGCCAGCTCGGTCGCAACCGGGTCGAGTGGTACGACTCCTACCTGGAGGAACAGCTGGTCCGGCGGCTGGACCTGGAGCGGGAGCTGCCGGGCGCGGCCGAGCGGGGCGAGTTGGACGTGGTGTACCAGCCGGTGGTGGACCTGGTCGACGGCAAACCGGTGGGGGTCGAGGCGCTGCTGCGCTGGCGCAGCCCGGTGCTCGGCACGGTGCTGCCGGCCGAGTTGCTCGCCGTGGCCCGGGAGCTGTCGCTGCTGGGCCACATCGGCCGGTGGGCGCGGACCACCGCCTGCCGGCAGTTGGCGTCCTGGTCACGGGAGGGGCACGGGCTGTGGCTGTCGGTCAACGTCGCCCCGGCCGAGTTGGCCGCGACCACCTTCGTGGCCGACCTGATGGCCATGCTGTCCGCACAGGGTATCGGGCCGGATCGGCTCGTCGTCGAGGTCGCCGAGTCGCTGGTCGCCGAGGAGCTGGCGGCTGCCGAGAATCCGCAGATCCTCGCGCAGTTGGCGAACCTGCGGGCGTACGGGGTGCGAATCGCGTTGGACGACTTCGGCGCCGGACAGGCGTCGATCGCCCAGCTGCGGCGGCTGCCGCTGGACGTTGTCAAGATCGACCGTTCACTGGTCGCCGACGCCGGTGCCGGCCTGGACAGTGTCCACCCGATGCTGGAAGCGGTGGCTGGGCTGGGCCGGCGGTTCGGGCTGGAGATCGTCGCCGAAGGGCTGGAGACGGACGGTCAGGTGAGCCAGGCGCAGGCCGCCGGCTGCCGGTTCGGTCAGGGGTACGCGCTGGCCCGCCCCGCACCTGCGGAGCGGACCGAGGCGTACATCGCCGACTTCCCCACCCCGTCGCACTGACCCGATCGGCGGCGACAAGGCGCGGGCGGGCGGAGCTCAGCGCAGGTCAGGCGGCGTAGCCGGGCATCGGGTAGCCGGCCAGCAGGTCGGCTACCTCCCCGGCGATCCGGTCGAGGGCGGCACCGTCGTCCTTGACCGCCGCGGTCACCGCGTCGTCCAGCCAGGCGGCGACCTGCGGCATCTGCGCCTCGGTCAGGCCGCGGGTGGTCAGCGCGGCGGTGCCCAGCCGGATGCCGGACGGGTCGAACGGCTTGCGCGGGTCGTACGGCACCGTGTTGTAGTTCAGCTCGATCCCGGCCCGGTCCAGCGCCTGTGCGGCCGGCTTGCCACCGACGCCCTTGCCGGTCAGGTCGGCCAGGATCAAGTGGTTGTCGGTGCCGCCGGAGATCAGCTCGAAGCCGCGGTCGACCAGCGCGGCGGCGAGCGTCTTCGCGTTGGCGACCACCTGGTGGGCGTACCGGCGGAAGTCGTCGGTGTCGGCCTCGCGCAACGCGACGGCGATGCCGGCGGTGGTGTGGTTGTGCGGGCCGCCCTGCAGGCCGGGGAAGACCGCTTTGTCGATCGCGGCGGCGTGCTGCCCGGTGGTCAGGATCATCGCGCCGCGCGGGCCGCGCAGCGTCTTGTGGGTGGTCGTGGTGACCACGTCGGCGTGGCCGACCGGTGAGGGGTGCGCGCCGCCGGCGACCAGACCGGCGATGTGCGCGATGTCGGCGACGAGCACCGCGCCGATCTCCCGGGCGATCTCGGCGAAGGCGGGGAAGTCGATGGTCCGCGGCACCGCCGTACCGCCGCAGAAGATCACCTTCGGCCGTTCGCGGCGGGCCAGGTCACGTACCTCGTCGAAGTCGATCCGGCCGGTGTCGCGGGAGACGTTGTAGCGGACCGAGTTGAACCACTTGCCGGTGGCCGACACCGACCAGCCGTGGGTGAGGTGCCCGCCCATCGGCAGCGACATTCCCAGCACGGTGTCGCCGGGGGAGAGGAAGGCGAGGTAGACGGCGAGGTTGGCGGGGGAGCCCGAGTACGGCTGGACGTTTGCGTGGGCCGCCCCGAAGAGCGTCTTGGCCCGCTCGACGGCGAGCGTCTCGATCGGGTCGACGAACTGCTGGCCTTCGTAGTAGCGGCGGCCCGGGTAGCCCTCGGAGTACTTGTTGGTCAGCACCGTGCCGCTGGCCTCTAGCACGGCGGTGGAGACGTAGTTCTCCGAGGCGATCATCCGCAGCTTGTCGTGCTGGCGGCGGGCCTCACCCTCGACGAGGGCGGCGAGCTCCGGATCGGTGGCGGTCAGTTGCGGGATCTGCGGTACGTGCACGACGTGTCCTCCTGGGTCGGGCGGCCCCGTCGGCCCGGAGCGACCCGGGCATGACGGTGCCGTCGACGGTGCACCCAGGCGCGCGGCGCACGTCGGTGGTCGCTCCCCGGTGGTCGGTTCCACCTTCGCTGCGCCAGTCGCGTGACCGGTCCGAGCATAACCCGCGGTGGTCGGCGGGTCGGGCAGACCCTGACGGTACGTGGCGAGATCTGCTGGTCTTTGCGCCGTTCAACGCATCAGAAACTCAACCGGTTCACTGATCCGTGCGTGGTGGCGCGGTGCTGCCGCGCGGGGTCAGGTGCGGCGTCTCGTCCTGGTACGCCTGCGTCGGCTCACCGGCGATCGTCGCCAGCAGCTGCCGCGCGGCGTGCGCACCGTACGCCGGGATGTCGCGGCCCAGCGCGGTCAACGGCGGATGCACCAGCCGGCACAGCGGCGAGTCATCCCAGGCAACGATCGACAGGTCGCCCGGCACGGCCAGCCCCATCTCCTGGGCCACCGCCAGGCCGGCGATCGCCATCACGTCGTTGTCGTAGATCACCGCGGTGGGGCGGGCCGCGGTGCTGATCAGCCGTCGGGTGGCCCGCGCACCCTCCTCGCCGGTGTAGTCGGACGCCACCGTGACGCACTGGTCCAGGCCGAGCCGGCGGCAGACGTCGGTGAACGCGTCCGCGCGGATCTCGGTGTGCAGCAGGCCGGGCAGGCCACCGATCCGGGCGATCCGGCGGTGACCCATCGCGACCAGGTACTCGACCGTCTCGACCAGGGCCGATGCGTCGTCGGACCAGATGTTCGGCAGTGAGCCGGTGTGCCCGGGGCCGCCGATCACCACCGCCGGCAGTTGCAGCGTCTCCAGCGCCGGCACCCGGTCGTCGCCGACCCGCAGGTCGCAGAGGAACACGCCGTCCACCCGGCGCTCACCCCACCAGCGCCGGTAGACCGCGATCTCGGCCTCGGTGTCGGCCACCACCTGCAGGGTCAGCGCGTACGACCGGGCGGACAGCTCGGCCTCGACACCGCTGATCAGCTCCATGAAGAACGGCTCGATGCCGAGGATCCGGGCCGGGCGGCTCAGCGCCAGGCCGACGGCGTTGGCGGTGGCCCCGGACAGGGCGCGGGCGGCGCTGTTGGGGTTGAACCCGATCTCGGCGGCGATGGCGAGGATGCGCTGCCGGGTCGCCTCGGACACCCCGGGCTGGCCGTTGAGCGCGTAGGAGACCGCGCCCTTCGAGACGCCTGCTCGGCGGGCGATGTCGGCGATGGTCGGCCGTTTCACCGGCGGCGCTCCTTCGGGTTCGTCTCGGCTGGCCTTGCCCGGTTAAGTCTGCTGCCCGAAACGATATCCGGCGTCGGCCGGGTTCGGCGGCCACCCCGCCCGAGGACACCGAGGTTACGGGTTGGCTGCGGCGGTAACCAGCCATTGACATGCATCGAAGTCGCTCGTACCGTGGCCTGACTTACCCGGTTCAGTCGACGCTCCTCGATGTTTGGAGCGTTTCCAAGTGTGTTCGGAGGATGGGATGAAGCGGCGTTGGGCCCCTTGGACGCGTACGGCGGCGGTCGGCGCCGCCGGCGCGCTGCTGATCGCCGGCTGCAGTGGCGAACCCGGCGGCGGCAGCGACGACGGCGGCACCACCCTGACCATCGCGTACTGGGGCGACTTCGGCCTCGACGACCTCAAGGCCGCGTACGAGGCGCAGAACCCGGACGTGCGGATCAACCTCAACTCCGGTGAGTACAACGCCCAGCACGAGGACCTGCAGAAGAAGCTCATCGCCGGGTCCGGCGCCGCCGACATCGCCGCCATCGACGAAGGGTTCGTCGTCCAGTTCCGCGAGCAGGCCGACAAGTTCGTCAACCTACTGGACAAGGGCGCCGGTCAGTACGAGGAACGCTACCTCGACTGGAAGTGGCAGCAGACCCTGTCCGCCGACCGGGCCACCCAGATCGGCCTCGGCACCGACGTCGGCGGGCTGGCCATGTGCTACCGCACCGACCTGTTCGACGCGGCCGGGCTGCCGACCGACCGGGACGAGGTCTCCGCACTGTGGCCCGACTGGGAGTCGTTCGTCGCCACCGGCGAGGAGTACGTCGCGGCCAGCGGCAAGAAGTTCGTCGACTCGGCCACCAACATCTTCAACCCGGTGCTCGGCCAGCAGCCGGTCGGCCTCTTCGACACCAGCGACAAGCTGGCCATGCAAGGCGGACCGAAGGTTGCCTTCGACACCGCCGCCACCGTCGTCGGTGCCGGACTGTCGGCCAACCTCGCCGCCTTCTCCCCGGAGTGGAACAACGGCTTCGTCAACGGCGACTTCGCCGTGCTGGCCTGCCCGGCGTGGATGATGGGCCACATCCAGAACACCGCCCCGGACACTGCCGGCAAGTGGGACGTGGCGGCCATCCCCGGTGGCGGCGGCAACTGGGGCGGCTCGTTCCTGACCATCCCCGCGCAAAGTGAGCACGTCGACGAGGCGTACAAGTTCCTGGAGTGGCTGATCCAGCCCGAGCAGCAGATCGAGATCTTCAAGAAGGTCGGCAACCTGCCGTCACAGCCGGCGCTCTACGAAGACCCGGCGATCGTCGAATTCTCCAACCCGTTCTTCAACGACGCGCCGGTCGGCCAGATCTTCTCCGCCACCGCCGCCAACCTCACCCCGCAGTACCTCGGCCGTAAGAACGGCCCCGTCCGGGTCGCGGTGGAGAACGTCCTCAACCGGCTGCAGAGCGGTGACCTGGAAGGCAAGCCCGACGAGGCGTGGACGGAAGCCATCGCGGAAGCCGAGAAGGCGGCGAACGCGTAACCGCTCGCAGGCCGCGAGCCGCGCGTGCGGCCGAACCCGGAGGCAAACCATGTCCGCAACCCGCGCCGCACCGGCACCACCACCCGAGCCGACCTGGCGCAACCGGCTGCACCGCTTCGACATGCGGTACACCCCGTACATCCTGATCTCCCCGTTCTTTCTCCTCTTCATCGCCTTCGGACTCTTCCCGATCATCTTCAACGGCGTGGTGGCGCTGCGGCACTGGCGGCTGGACAACGCCGACCTGACCGGCTGGGCCGGGCTGGAGAACTTCCGGCGGCTGTTCACAGACGACAGCTTCTGGAACGCGCTGTACAACACGTTCGGCATCTTCCTGCTCTCCACCGTGCCGCAGCTGTTCCTGGCCCTGATCGTCGCGTCGCTGCTGAACCGCAAGCTGCGGGCGCAGACCTGGTTCCGGGTCGGCGTCCTGCTGCCGTACATCACCCCGATCACCGCGTCGACGCTGCTGTTCGCGGTCTTCTTCGCCCGCGACTTCGGCATCGCCAACTGGGCGCTCGACGTACTGCACCTGCGCGGCGAGGCGCCGATCGACTGGCGGTCCAGCAAGGCCGCGTCGTGGGTCGCCATCGCTACCATGGTCAACTGGAAGTGGATCGGCTACAACGCGCTGATCTACCTGGCCGCGATGCAGTCGATCCCGCGCGACATCTACGAGGCGGCGGCGGTCGACGGCGCCGGCCAGTGGCGGCAGCTCTGGCGGATCACCGTGCCGATGATCCGGCCGGTGGTGGTCTTCACCGTGATCCTGTCCACCATCGGCGGGCTGCAACTGTTCACCGAGCCGATGCTGTTCGAGCAGAACTCGCAGGCCGCCACCGGTGGGTCAAACGGCCAGTTCCAGACCATCGCCCAGCTGATCTACAAGGTCGGCTGGAAGGACCTCAACCTCGGGTACGCCGCCGCGATGTCCTGGGCACTGTTCCTGATCATCGTGATCATCGCGGCCGTCAACGCGCTGGTCGCCAACCGGCTGGGCGGAGGCCGCAAATGAGCAGCAGAACCGTCGGCCGTGCCCCGGCCAGTACGCCGGGCAGCTTCTGGAACTACCTGTTCCTCAGCCTGGTCATTCTGTTCTCCGCCTTCCCGCTCTACTGGATGGTGGTGATCGCCAGCGGCACCGACGCCGACCTGGCGAAGATCCCTCCGCAGCTGCTGCCCGGCGGGCAACTGCTCACCAACCTCAACGAGGTCTTCACTCTCAAGAACGTCTACTTCGCGCAGTCGCTGGGCAACAGCTTCATCGTCTCGTCGATCGTGACGTTCTCGGTGCTGTTCTTCTGTTCGCTGGCCGGCTTCGCCTTCGCCAAGCTGCGGTTCGCCGGCCGCAACGCGCTGATGGTCGTCGTGGTGCTCACCCTTACCGTGCCCAACCAGCTCGGCGTCGTCGCCCTCTACATCCTGATGGGCGAACTCGGCTGGAACGGCACCCTGGTCGCGGTCATCGTGCCCGGCCTGGTCACCGCGTTCGGCGTGTTCTACATGCGGCAGTTCATCCTCGAAGCGGTGCCCGACGAGCTGATCGAGGCCGGTCGGATCGACGGTGCCACCACGCTGCGGATCTACTGGAGCGTGGTGCTGCCGGCGGTCCGCCCGGCGATGGCGGTGCTCGGCCTGCTCACCTTCGTGGCCACCTGGAACGACTTCCAGTGGCCGCTGATCACCCTCGGCGGCACCTACTACCCGACGTCGATGGTGGCCCTGTCCGACCTGGCCAGCGGCAACTATGTGCTGTACCGGCGGGTGCTCGCCGGTGCGTTCGTGGCGACCATCCCGCTGTTGATCATGCTCTTCATCGGTGGTCGGCAGATCGTCCGGGGAATCATGGAAGGCGCCGTCAAGAACTGACCGGCGAGCACTCGTACCGTGGCCCAGTCCCGATCCAGCACTAGTGAGGTATGGCATGAACTCCGTACGACCGCTCCACGAGGGCTGGACCGTACGACCCGCCGACGGGTCCGACGTGCCCGACGGCGTGGGCGATCACAGCGTCCCCGCGGCCGTACCCGGCTGCGTCCACACCGACCTGCTCGCCGCCGGCCTGATCCCCGACCCTTACCTCGACGACAACGAGACCCGGCTGTCGTGGATCGGCCGGACCGACTGGGTCTACGAGACCACGTTCGACTGGGTCGACCAGGCAGACCCCCGGGTCGACCTGGTCTGCGCCGGCCTCGACACGATCGCCACCGTCACCCTCAACAACGTCGGACTGGGCCGCACTGCCAACATGCACCGCGGCTACCGGTTTGACGCCCGACCGGCCCTGCGCCTCGGGCGCAACACCCTGCGGGTGCGGTTCGACTCCGCGTACCGGCACGCCGAAGCGGTCCGCGACCGGCTCGGCGACCGGCCCAACGCCTACCCGGAACCGTTCAACTTCATCCGCAAGATGGCCTGCAACTTCGGCTGGGACTGGGGCCCCAACCTGGTCACCGCCGGCATCTGGCAGGAGATCGGCCTGCACACCTGGAGCACCGCCCGACTGGCCACCGTTCGTCCGCTGGTCACCGTTACCCACCACCCGACCGGCAGCGCCGAGGCGAAGGTCGAGCTGCACGTCGAGATCGAACGTGACACCGACGAGGACATCACCCTGGTCGCCGCCGTCGCCGGGGCCCGCGCCGAAGCGGTCGTCCCGGCCGGGCAGCGCAGCGCCGTCGTGACCCTCACCGTCGCCGAGCCCGAGCTGTGGTGGCCCCGAGGGTACGGCGATCCCGCCCGCCATGCCCTCGACGTCACCCTGCATCGGGCCGACGGCAGCACACTCGACACCTGGCAGCGACTGATCGGTTTCCGGTCGGTCCGCCTCGACACCACCGCCGACGTCGCCGGCAGCGCGTTCACCCTGGTCGTCAACGAGGTGCCGGTCTTCGTCCGGGGCGTCAACTGGATCCCCGACGACGCGTTCCCCACCCGGGTCGACCGGGCCCGCTACGCCCGCCGGTTCGGCCAGGCCGTCGACGCCGGCGTCAACTTCCTGCGGATCTGGGGCGGCGGACGCTACGAATCGGAGGACTTCTACGACCTAGCCGACGAGCTGGGACTGCTCATCGGGCAGGACTTCCTGTTCGCCTGCGCCGCGTACCCGGAAGAGGAGCCGATCGCCGGCGAGGTCGCCGCGGAGGCCCGGTACCAGGTCGCCCGGCTCACCCCGCACCCCAGCCTGGTGCTGTGGACCGGCAACAACGAGAACATCTGGGGCTGGCACGACTGGGGCTGGCAGGAGATCCTCGACGGACGCACCTGGGGGCTCGGCTACTACCTCGACGTGCTGCCCGGCATCGTCGCCGAACTCGACCCGACCCGCCCGTACTGGCCGGGCAGCCCCTACTCCGGCCGCGACGACCTGCACCCCAACAACCCGGCGCACGGCACCACGCACATCTGGGACGTGTGGAACACCGACGACTACCTGAAGTACCGGCAGTACGTGCCCCGGTTCCTCGCCGAGTTCGGCTACCAGGGGCCACCCGCGTACGCCACCCTGCGCCGGGCGATCAGTGATGACCCGCTCGCCCCCGACTCACCCGGCATGGCCCACCACCAGAAGGCCGTCGACGGTGACCTGAAGCTGCGACGCGGCCTCGACGCGCACCTGCCCGCGCCGCGTGACTTCGACGACTGGCACTACCTGACCCAGGTCAACCAGGCCCGCGCCATCGCCGTCGGGGTGCGGCACTTCCGCTCCCACCGGGGCATCTGCATGGGCACCATCCTGTGGCAGCTCAACGACTGCTGGCCGGTCACCTCATGGGCCGCCGTTGACGGCGACGGCCGCCGCAAACCCCTGTGGTACGCGCTGCGCGACGCCTACGCCGACCGGCTGCTCACCATCGAATCCCGCGACGGTGGGCTCGTCCTGGTGGCGGTCAACGACACCGGCACTGACTGGCACCCGCAGACCGACGTCACCCGGCTCACCCTGGCCGGCGAGCCACTGGCCAAGATCGGCTACCAGCTGGCCGTACCGGCCCATTCGGCGGTCACCGTGCCGATCTACCCCGACCTGGCGGCCACCGGCGACCCACGCCGCGAGCTGCTGCTCGCCGACGCGGCCGGGCACCGGGCCTGGTGGTTCTTTGCCGAGGACAACGAGATCGACTACCCGGTTGCCGGGTACGACGCGACGGCCGCACCGGTCGACGGTGGGCTGCGGGTCACCGTCACCGCCCGGACCGTCCTGCGTGACCTGACCCTCTATCCCGACCGGCTCGACCCGGCCGCCGAAGTGGACCGGGCACTGGTCACCCTGTTGCCCGGCGAGTCGACGGAGTTCGTGGTGCGCACCGGGGTCGAGCTGGATCCGGCGGCGCTGACCAGCCGGCCGGTGCTGCGCTGCGTCAACGACATCGTCAGCGACACCCCGACGGCCGGCGCGTGAGCACCGGCCCGGCAGCGGCCGACCGCGCCCCCGGCACCGTCAGCCCGGTCAACATCCACGCCTGGCGCGACTTCGGCATCCTCGACTCGCTGCGGCCGTTGCTGCCCGGCCGGCCGGCGGTGCTCGCCAGCGACGGGCACTGCATGGCGCTTGGCGAACACTGGCTCGGCGGCTACCCCGGCCGCGCCCTGCTCGGCATGGTGGTCTCCACCGGCGTCGGCGGCGGACTGGTCATCGACGGCCGGGTCCACCCGGGCGGCAGCGGCAACGCCGGCCACATAGGACACATTGTGGTGGACATGACCGGACCGTCCTGCCCCTGCGGCGGGCGCGGCTGTGTCGAGGCGATCGCCAGCGGCCCGGCGATGGTCCGCTGGGCCGTCGACCAGGGCTGGACGCCGGGGGAGCGGCCGGGCGACACACGTACCCTCGCCGAGGACGCCCGGGCCGGCGTACCGCTCGCCGTCGCCGCGTTCGGGCGTGGCGCGACCGCGCTGGCCGCCGCGGTGGTCTCCGCCACCGCGCTGGTCGACCTCGACGACGTCGTCATCGGCGGCGGGGTGGCCGCCGCCGGTGACCTGCTCTTCGCTCCGCTGCGTGCGGCCGTAGCGGAGTTGGCCGGGCTCGACTTCGTCCGCCGGGTCCGGATCCACACCAGCAGTCTCGGCAACGACGCGGGGTTGCTCGGTGCCGCCGCACTCGCCCTGGAGGCCGCCGCGCGTCAGTGACCTCCACCGCTCCACGGTCAAGGAGAACCCCGCAATGCGCACACGCTCCGCTGGCCTGCTGCTGGCACTGGCCGGGCTGCTGCTCACCGCAGCGGCAGCCCCGGCCCAGGCCGCACCGCCGGCCCACCATCCCGGCCATCCCGGCCATCCTGGTACGCCGACCGCCGGATTCGTCACCCGGCACGGCGACGACCTCACACTCGACGGCCGGAAGTTCCGGTTCGCCGGCAGCAACAACTACTACCTGATGTACAAGTCGCCGACGATGGTCGACGACGTGTTCGCCGACGCGAAATCTGCCGGGTTCACCGTGCTGCGTACCTGGGGATTCCTCGACATCGGCAACGCCGACGGTTCCGACTCGGTCGCCGGCCCGGCCGACGGGGTCTACTTCCAGTACTTCGACGGCGAACGGCCGGCGTACAACGACGGCCCGGACGGCCTGCAACGTCTCGACTACGTCCTCGCCGCCGCCCGCGAAGCCGGCATCAAACTGGTCATCCCGTTGACCAACAACTGGCGCGACTTCGGCGGCATGGACCAGTACGTGCGCTGGCGCGGCGGGCAGTACCACGACGACTTCTACACCGACCCCGTGATCCGCGGCTGGTACAGAGACTGGATCAGCCATGTGCTGAACCGCACCAACACCTTCACCGGGGTGAGATACAAGGACGACCCGACGGTGATGACCTGGGAGCTGGGCAACGAGCCGCGCTGCAAGGGCTCCGGGGTCTACCCGCAGTCACCGGACTGCACCACCGACACGCTCACCGGCTGGGCCGACGAGATGACCCGGCACGTCAAGTCGATCGCTCCCCGGCAGCTGGTCAGCGTCGGCGACGAGGGCTTCTTCTGTGACGATCCGACCAGCGCCGACTGGACCACCAACTGCGGCGAAGGGGTCGACAGCGTCGCGCTGAGCAGGTTGCCCGCCGTCGACGTCGTCTCCTACCACCTCTACCCGGACCACTGGGGCAAGGACGCCGCCTGGGGCACCGAGTGGATCACCCGGCACGCTCACGAGGCGAAGAAGGTCCGCAAGCCGGTGATGCTCGGCGAGTTCGGCATCCACGACAAGTCGACCCGCAACGTCGTCTACCGCGAGTGGACTGACGTGGCGATCGCCGGCGGCACCAGCGGTTTCCTCTACTGGATCCTCTCCGGCGTGCAGGACGACGGCAGCCGCTACCCGGACTACGACGGTTACACCGTCTACTGCCCGAGCCCGGTCTGCACCACGCTGTCCAACGCGGGCGCGGCGGTGCGCGGCGACCGCCGGCCGTGGCCGCCGGTCGCCGACCACGACACCACCACCGTCGAGTTCGGCCAGGTCGCGACGCTGCGGCCGGCGGCCAACGACATCGCCCACCGGGGTACGGTCCGAGCCGCCACCATCGACCTGGACCCGACGGAACACGGCCAGCAGAAGCAGGTCAGTGTCGAGGGCGGGGAGTTCGCGCTCGGCGGCGACGGTGCGGTGACCTTCACCCCGGCGGACGGCTTCGCCGGCCGGGCCACCGCCCGGTACCGGGTGTGGGACCGGGCCAGGCGCGCCTCGAACGTCGCCGACCTGGTGGTCACCGTCAAACCGGACCCGGCCGGGGTGCAGACCCTGTTCTCGTTCGAGACCGGCACCGACGGGTGGGGACCGCCGTCGTGGGAGCCGGGTGTCGGCAGCGTCGCCCAGTCGGACGCGTTCGCCACCGACGGGGTGTACGGGTTGCGAGTCGACTCGGTGACCGGCGGCTGGTTCGGCACGTCGTTCGCCGAACCGGTGGACCTGTCCGGCCGGGTGACCCTCAAGTACGACCTGCGTACCGACCCGTCAGTGGGCACCAACGCGGCGATCGCCGTGCAGACCGGGCCGAGCTACACCTGGTGCCAGTCCACGTTCACCTGGCTGAACCAGGACTGGACCGGCACCGCCGAGATCGACCTGCTGACCGAGATGTCCTGTGACGCCGAGGCGCTGGCCGACGTGCGCGAGATGTACGTCTACGTCAACCCGGGCTCCGTCCACATCGACAACGTCCGGGTCGAGTAGGACGGCGCGGTCACCGGTGCGCGTCGAGCCCCGGCCCCCGTCGGCGTGGGGCCGGGGCTCGACGTCGTCGCCGTTCGTCTGCTGATCCTGCGGCTCAGCGGAGCGTGGGTGCTTCAGCGATGAACGAGCGCCAGGCGGTCGGGCCGAAGGCGAGCGTGGGACCGCCCTGGTCCTTGCTGTCGCGGACCAGGACGCGAGCGGGAAGGTTGTCCGCAACCTCGACACAGTCGCTTCCGTTGCTGTTGCTGCGGCTGGACTTGCGCCACGCCGGCTCGGTCATAGTTCCTTCACCAACTTCAAGATCATGTCTCGCGACTGGTCGCGCGGCAACGCAACACCACTCAGAGCCTGCCAGGCCTGTTCGAGGGTGGCAACCCGCTTCGGATCGGTCACCAGGCGGCCCTCCAACTGGTCGTCGACATAGCCGACGGTGCCGCCGGTCTCGGCCATGCTGGCGAGCATGAACGGGCCGTTTTGCCCGGGATGCAAGCCGGCGGATACCGGGGCCACCTGCACCAGCACCCGCGACCGGGTGCTCATCTCGGCGATGTGCTCCAATTGCTCCCGCATGATCACGGGGTCTCCCCGACGAAGTCCGTCCTCGTCGATGATGAACTGACACACCGGCGGCTCCTCCCGCTCGAACACGGCGGCCTGTCGCGTCATCCTGAGGGCGAGGTACTCGTCGGCCTTAGCGGGAGTTAGCAGGCCGCTGTGCAGGATGGCCCGGGCGTACGCTTCCGTCTGGAGCAGTCCAGGGATGATCTGGCACTCGTACCGCCGAATCGCGGAGGCTTCCTGCTCCAACTCCGGTAGCGCCCGGAACCAGTCCGGTGGGATGCTCTTGCGGGCGTTCTCGGAGAGTTCCTTGATCAGCGGGGCACTGCTGAATACCTGATCGATGTGGTCTGCCGTGTCGGGCATTGGTATCTGTCGACCAGTCTCGAACTTGGCGATCAGCGATGTCGAGACGCTGAGCTGCTGTGCCAACTGCTCCTGTGTCATGCCGCCGTTGAGCGAACGGAGAAACCTGAGCACCTGTGGAATGCCGTTGCTGCTCACTGCTGCTTGTCCTTCCGGCCCGTATCGGGGCAGCTTCCTACCAGGAATCGACTGCCTTGCGTGCCGGTATCTTCTCGCGTCGTGTCCAATCAGTCCGGGGTGGATTTATGATCTTGGCGCCATGGCCACCCGAAACAGATTCACGTAATGGATGAAGTTGATCCCGGGAACCGAAAGTGCTTCCGGACGTGATGCCGCAGGTGCATCTTGATGCATCTCTGGCATCAAGCTCGGCCGGTACCTCCGAACCGGTGGGGTGACGTTGTGTTCGCCGGGAGGTGCCCGCCGTAATCGGCGGGATGCGGCGATCCCAGCTCACCAACCGGCAGCCGACGACACAACGGCTCTAGGGTGCTCGGCCGCCGACCCGCGTACCGCGATCGCTGACGCGGTAACGGGCCGGCCGGCCGGTTCACGGTGCCGAGGGATCTCGCCGGTGTCCGCTAAGAGGCTGGTCTGTCAGCCTTGTAGGTGAGGAAGTAGCCCTTCGGCCAGCTGTGGAAGCTGTTGGGCTCGGTCGCCGGACCGCTGCAGTCGGAGGTCCGGTATCCGGGGACGGAGCGGAAACCGCCGCTCCAGGCGAGCAGCCAGGTCGCGTCGGCCGGTACCTGGCGGCAGACATCGTCCGGTGCGGCGCCGACGCCGGGCAGGCGGCGGCCCGGGCGCGGATCGAGCAGCGGGCCGGCCGGTTCGACCCGGCCACCGGCTTCCCCCGCCGGGGCGAGCCGCGTCGAGGTCGGCTGCTGGCCGGCCTGGCGGCGGCCGCCGTGCTGGCCCTGCTGATCGGCGGTGCCGTGGTGGTGCCCCGGCTGGGTGCGGTCGACGACACCGCCCGGTCGGCGCCGGCCGGGTCGCCAGGTCTGGCCGCGCCACCGACCACGCCGTCGGCCAGCAGCGCGCCGACGGCCACCCCGAGCGAACCGGCACCGCCGACGCCGACCCCGACCGGGCCGGCCGGTGGCGCTCCCGAGCCGAGCGGTCCTGCCGACCCGGTGCCGCCGTTGACGGTCCAGGCCGAGGCACGGGTCTCCTGCACCGGATCCAGCCGCTACCAGCTGACCGTCGTCGCCACCGTCACCGGTGGCACCGTCGAGTCGGCGGTGCTCACCTGGACCAGCGGCGCGGCCGGTTCGACGCAACCGCCGACCACGGCTCCCACGCAAGGGTCGGGAATTGACCCGCAGTCGACTTCCGGCTCCGGTGCCGGCGGTCCGGGCGGCATCGCCGCGCCGGGCGCGGTGCCGGCGCAAGGCGGCGAGGTGGCGATGACGGTCTCCGGGGACACCGCCACCGGGCAGGTCTGGCGGATGTCCGTGGCGTCGGTCAGCTGGCAGGTCGCCGTCGTCGCAGTCGACGGGCGGCGGGCCGGTGCCGGCCCGTACCCGGCTGCCAACCCGTGCCCGGTGCCGCGCTGACCAGTGGGGAGGCGCTGCGCTGGACCGGCGAGAGGCACCGCCTTGACCAGGGAAGACCGGCGTCGATGTGCCCGGCGGGCAAGGGTCTGTGATCGACGTCCTGCCCGGTCGACGTCACCTCGGCCGAGACGGCAGGATGTCCGGCATGCAACGTGACACCGACGGCGGCGACCGCTTCGACGACCAGGTTCGGATCTACCACCGGGCCGGCGCTCAGGCGGACGTCCCGGCGGTCCTCGCGCTGCTCGACGACGCGGTCCGCTGGCTGGCCGAACACGGCCGTACCGGTCAGTGGGGGACCGAACCGCAGTCGACCGACCCACGTCGGATCGCGACGGTCACCGGGTGGGCGAAGGAGAGCGGCCTGGTGCTGGCCTGTGTGCCGGTCGGCGACGGTGGTGAGCGGGTCGTCGGGGCGCTCGCCGTCGGCACGGCCCGGTCCTACGCGCCGCCGGTCAACGAACCCGAACTGTACGTGAACCTGCTGGTCACCGACCGGTCATGGGCGGGTAGGGGGGTCGGCCAGGCGCTACTGGACCGGGCTCGGACGCTCGCCGTCGAACGCGGCGCGACCCTGCTGCGGGTCGACTGCTACGCCGGTGGTGACCGGGCGTTGGTCCGCTACTACGAGCGGGCCGGGTTCACCGCCGCGGAGCCGTTCACCATCGACCAGCCGGACGGCCCGTGGCCAGGCCAGATCCTCAGCCAGCGGATCCGTTGACCGACCGGCCGGTCCCGGTGGTCGGCTGGCCGGAGCCGGCACGCCAGCCGGCCGGGTCGACCCCGCCCGGCACCGCTGTCGCCGGCTGGTACGGCCCCCGGGTCAGCACCAGGGTGCCGAGATCGAGATGGCTGACCGCGCCGGCCGCGTCCCGGCACACCCGCAGCGTCTCGTCGGCGTAGAAGCCCTTGAAGCCCAACCATCGGTCATCAGCCGTACGTCGGAATTGGGTGCCCCGGTTGGCCACGCCGATCGGGGTGAGCTGCAGGGTGCCGTCGCCGAGCAGCCGGAGCGCCACCGGGCGCGCACCCCAGTACCACGGTCCGGTCAGGTCGACATCGGTGGCCGGCCGCCACGGAGGCGGGATCACCGGCTCCCGGTCAGCGACGATCTTGAGGAGGTCGGCGGCGATCTCGCCGATCTGCGGTCCCGTCGTGACATTGGCCAGCACCACAGCGGCGACGTCCTGGTCGGGGCAGGTCCACAGCGCGGCGAGGAAACCGGGTACCGAGCCGGTGTGCCCGGCCAGCTCCAGACCTTCGTGGCGGAGCAGTTGCAGGCCGAGGCCGTACCCGCAGTCCGGGTCCGCACTCTCCGGCGGCGCCGAGCAGCGCGTACCCGGGATTCGAGTAGCGGTAGCGGTGCCCGGCCGGCCGTCGGTCGGACGCCGGCCCGAGCACGTCGGACAGTTCGGGGCGCAGCTCGCCGGGGGTGCGCTCCCACCACGGGCCGGGCGGCTCGGCAGGTAGCCCGCCGGTGTGTGCCAGCAACTGCTCCACGGTCGCCGCGACCCCGCAGCCGGGCAGGTGCCGCTGGATCGGATCGGTCAGCTCCAGCCGGCCCGCCTCCCGCAGCAGCAGCACCTGCACTGCGGTGAAGGTCTTGCTGATCGACCCGATCCGGTAGCTGGTCGCCGCGTCCGGTGTGCCGTGGTCGACCTCACCTCGGCCGGCGGCCCAGGCCAGCCCGTCGGCGCGGACCACCGCCGCCACCATCGACGGTGCCCGCCCGTCGACCTGGCCGACGGCGAGTCGGTGCAGCAGCGCCCGCCGGGTCGTCGGCAGGAGGCCGGCGACGGTGTGGTCCGGCGTCGACCCGGGTCGTTCCTCCGTCGTCATGACCGCCATTGTGTCGGGTGCGGCCGGCGGCGGTGCCGTTGACCGCCCGCCGCTGCGGCACCATTGACCAATGCCAGGTTCGTGGCATGGTTAGCCGATGGATACCGCAGATCCTCAGCAGGCAGGCGTTCCGCCGCGTCCGTGGCTGGCCCGCCCGGTGGCGGTGCTCGGCGGTGTGGTCGCCGGGCAACTGTTGCTGGCCCGCAGCGATCAGGCCGCGGTGATCCTGACCAGTCTGCTGGCGTACCCGACAGGTTTCGAGTTCGACATCAGCGCGATCCTGCGGGCCCCGGAACCGGCCACCGCCGCCGGTCCGGCGCGGGAGCCGGCTGCCGCTGCGTCGGGGGCGCCGCGGCCGCGTACCCCGGTCGACGGGGTCGGCGGCTTGCAGGTGATGGTCCGGTTCGCTGACGGGACGGCGTTGAGCAGCCTGCACCGGAGCACGGTGCCGGCCGACCGTGAACCCGCCGGCCCGCTGCTGTCGCCCGTGGCGGCCAGCACCGACCAGCAGCGGCACGACGCCCGCTTCTGGGTGTGGCCGCTGCCGCCGGACGGTCCGGTGACGGTGGGATGCGCCTGGCCGGCGCGGGACATCCCGCACAGCCGGGTGGAGATCTCTGGTGAGTTGATCCGGCAGGCGGCGGCCGGTGCCGTCGAGCTGTGGCCGGCAGCAGCGCCGACCAATCGAGTGGCGCCGACCGACTGACCGGGCGGCGTCGACCGACCGGCTCACTGACCGGTGGCCTCAGCTGAAGGTGGCCCGGGCCAGCTCACCGGGCTGCGGGCCGGCCTCGGCGACCAGCCGCCCGTCCGGTGCCCAGATCCGGGACCGGCCGGCCGTTTCGGTGTACCCGCCGCCGGTGCCGCCGGCGAAGCTGGCGATCGCCACCCGGACCCGGTGCGCGGCGGTGACCCGGGCAGCCCGTTGCTGCTGGACGACCGATTCGTGGGGCGCGTCGACCGCACCGGCCAGGTAGGCGTCGATGCCGAGCGCGGCGGTCACGGCGGCGCGCTCGGGCACCCCGGTGTCCTTGCAGACGGCCAGGCCGAGCCGCCAGCCGGCGACCTCGACCACCGCGGGGGCCGGCCCGGGCGTGAAGTGCGCCGGCTCCGCACCGCCCAGGAACATCTTCCGGTACGCCACCCGCGCACCGCCGCCGTCGACCGCGAGTACGCCGATGTGCCGGTGTCCCTTGTCGCCGGTGACCGGCGCGCCGACCAGCGCGAGGCTGCCGGTTTCGCGGCAGGCGTCGACGATCGGGGCGAGCCGGGCATCGTCGGGGTCGACCGGTGCCGCGTCGAGTTCGTAGCCGGTCAGCGACATCTCCGGGAACAGCACCACCTGGCCGGCGGCTGGCTGTGCGTCACCGTCCCGCATCGCGCCGGCGGTCCGGACCGCGTCGGCGTGGGCGAGCGCGTTGGCCGCCACGTCATGCCCGACGGTCGGCGGCTGGGCCACGGTGAGGGTGAGGGGACCGCGCATGCCTGATGCTAGCTCCGAGGCCGGCCTGACACGGGCCGTCGCTGCCAGGGCCGGGTCAGTCCGGCAGCAGTGGGGCGGCGGGGCCGAGGTCGCGGCCGAGCAGCACCGCCCGGTTGACCGCGCTGGACCCGAACCGGTCCCGGACCGCGTCGAGCGCGGCGTCCAGGCTCTCCTGCCTGCCGGCCGGCCCGTCGACCGGCCGCGTGCCCGACCGGTCGACCGGCCGGCCGACGGAGTGCCGCGCCGGTGCCTCCGGCGGCGCGTCGGCCGGTCCGAGGGGCAACGCCAGCTGGGTGGCCTGCCCGTCGTCGAGGTTGCCGACCGAGACGCCGACCAGGGTCAGCCCGCGTTCGCGGATCATCGGTCCGGCGGCGGCCAGCAGGTCGCGGGCGGTGTCCAGGATGGTCGACGTCTGGTTGGTGGCCCGGGGCAGGGTGTGGGCGCGGGTGGCCCGGGTGAAGTCGCCGAACCGCAGCCGCAGGGTGACCGTGCGTCCGGTGCGCCCGGCGGCCCGCATCCGCCGGCCGACCCGGTCGACCAGCCCGGCGAGGATCGCGTCCACGTCGGCCGGGTCCCGGCTGGCCCGGCCGAGCGCCTGCTGGGAGCCGATCGAGCCGCGTCGGCCGCCGGTCTGGACCCGGCGCGGGTCCTGGTTGTGGGCGAGGGCGTGCAGGTGCCGGCCGGCGGCGGCACCGACGATGCTGACCAGCGCCGCCTCCCCGAGGCCGGCCACCCGGCCGACCGTGGTGATGCCGCGTTCGCGCAGCTTGCCGGCGGTGACCGGGCCGACGCCCCAGAGTCGTTCGACCGGCAGTGGGTGCAGGAACGCCAACTCGTCGTCGGGTGGCACCACCAGCAGCCCGTCCGGTTTGGCGACGCCGCTGGCCACCTTGGCCAGGAACTTGGTCCGGGCCACTCCGACGGTGATCGGCAGCCCGACCTGGTCGCGGACCGCGACCCGCAGCCGGGCGGCGATGTCGGCCGGCGCTCCGACGAGCCGGCGCAGCCCGCCGACATCGAGGAACGCCTCGTCGATGGAGAGCGGCTCGACCAGCGGCGTGGTCTGCCGGAACACCTCGAACACCGCCCGGCTGGCCGCCGTGTAGGCCGCCATCCGGGGCGGCACCACCACCGCCTCCGGGCAGATCAGCCGGGCCCGCCGGGCGGGCATCGCGGTGCGTACGCCGCGTGCCTTGGCCTGGTAGCTGGCGGCCAGCACCACGCCGGCGCCGACGATCACCGGCCGGTCGCGCAGCCGGGGGTCGTCGCGTTGCTCGACCGAGGCGTAGAACGCGTCCAGGTCGGCGTGCAGGATGCTGGCCTCACCCGCCACCGCGCCATCATCGCACAGATGTTCGACGAACGGGGGTGAGCTGCGCAGACGTCGTCTACCCGGCGGCGGGTCGCTGCGGGTGGCGGCGGGTCACTCCGGGACGAGGCGGTACGCGCCGTCGCTGGCCGAGGTGGCCATCGAGGCGTACGCCCGCAGCGCCGCCGACACCGGCCGCTGCCGGTCGACCGGGGTGTACGGGCGGTCCCGCTTCTCCTGGGCGATCCGCCGGGCCTGCAGCACCTCGTCGGGCACGTTCAGCTCCAGCTTGCGGGCCGGGATGTCGATGACGATCTCGTCGCCCGGCTCGACCAGGGCGATCAGCCCACCGGAGGCGGCCTCGGGGGAGGCGTGCCCGATGGACAGCCCCGAGGTGCCGCCGGAGAACCGGCCGTCGGTGATCAGCGCGCAGGCCCGGCCGAGGCCGCGCCCCTTCAGGAACGAGGTCGGGTAGAGCATCTCCTGCATGCCCGGCCCACCCTTGGGGCCTTCGTAGCGGACCACCACCACGTCACCGGCGACCACCTCGCCGGCCAGGATCGCCGAGACGGTGTCCTCCTGCGACTCGTACACCTTGGCCGGGCCGCGGAAGATCAGGCAGTCGTCGGGCACCCCGGCGGTCTTGACCACCGCGCCCTGCGGGGCCAGGTTGCCGTGCAGGATCGCCAGGCCGCCGTCGGCGGAGTACGCGTGGGCCACGTCGCGGATGCAGCCCTGCGCCGCGTCCGTGTCCAGACTGGACCAGCGGTTGGTGGTGGAGAACGGCTCGGTGGTGCGCACCCCGCCGGGGGCGGCGTGGAACAGCTCGACCGCCTCGTCGGTGGCGCTACCGCCCCGGATGTCCCAGTCGGCCAGCCAACGGCTCAGCGACGGCGAGTGCACCGCGTGCACGTCGCGGCGCAGCGCGCCGGCCCGGTCCAGCTCGCCGAGGATCGCCGGGATGCCGCCGGCCCGGTGCACGTCCTCCATGTGGTACTTCGGGGTGTTCGGGGCGACCTTCGCCAGGCAGGGCACCCGGCGGGAGATGTCGTCGATGTCGGCGACGCCGAAGTCCAGCTCGGCCTCGCGGGCGGCGGCCAGCAGGTGCAGCACCGTGTTGGTGGAGCCGCCCATCGCCACGTCCAGGGCGACCGCGTTCTCGAACGCGGCCCGGCTGGCGACGGCGCGGGGCAGCACCGAGGCGTCGTCGCCGTCGTACCACCGCTTGGCGATCTCCACGACGGTCCGGCCGGCCTCGACGAACAGGTCCTTGCGGGCGGCGTGGGTGGCCAGCACCGAGCCGTTGCCCGGCAGCGCCAGCCCGACGGCCTCGGTAAGACAGTTCATCGAGTTGGCGGTGAACATGCCCGAGCAGGAGCCGCAGGTCGGGCAGGCGGACCGCTCGATGGTGTCGAGCTGAGCGTCGGTGACGGCGTCGTTCGACGCGGCGATCATCGCGTCGATCAGGTCGAGCTTGGCGTGCACGACGCCCTCGACGGCGACGGTCTTGCCGGCCTCCATCGGGCCGCCGGAGACGAACACGGTCGGGATGTTCAGCCGCAGCGCGGCGAGCAGCATCCCCGGGGTGATCTTGTCGCAGTTCGAGATGCAGACCAGCGCGTCGGCGCAGTGCGCGTTGACCATGTACTCGACGGCGTCGGCGATCAGCTCCCGGCTGGGCAGCGAGTAGAGCATGCCGCCGTGGCCCATGGCGATGCCGTCGTCGACGGCGATGGTGTTGAACTCGCGCCCCACCCCGCCGGCGTCGGCGACCGCGTCGGCGACCAGCCCGCCGAGGTCCTTCAAATGTACGTGGCCGGGCACGAACTGGGTGAAGCTGTTGGCGATGGCCACGATCGGCTTGCCGAAGTCGTCGTCGGTCATTCCGGTGGCCCGCCACAGGGCCCGGGCGCCGGCCATCGTCCGACCGTGGGTGGAGGTCCTCGACCGCAGCTCAGGCATTCGACAAGTGTTACACCACGGTTGCCGCGCCGGCGGCCCCAGCCGTGGCGCGTTTCACGTGTCGGGATGTTTCTGCGGGCAAACCCGCACCCCGGCACCACTATCCAGCGCCGATCCGGCAGAGTTGTGCCGTGCACCTCCCCTCGGGCATGCAGGAGCTCGCGCTGGCGAGTGGGTTGGCTGCTGCGCTGGGCGCTGGCTCATTGTTCGTCGTGGCCCGCCGCCGGGACGGATCATCCGACCGGGCCCATCGACTGCTCGCGGTCGGCGCTGGGCTGACCACCTTCAGTGTGCTCACCGGGCTGGCCGGCGCCGTCGCGATGGCCGCCGAGTGGGACCGGCAACAGTCGCAGCGGAGCCTGCTCGCCACGGTCGTCGCGGTCGGCTGTGCGTTCGGCGGACTGCTGCTGATCTGGGGCCTGCTGCGGCTGCCGGGCCCCGCCGGGCGCTCCGCGCCGACCGCGCGTCACCTGCTCGACTGCCTGGCGGTCGGTGCGGCGCTGTGGTTCACCGGCTGGGTGCTGGTCGCCCCACCGACCCGGCTGCTGGGCGCGGCCACCCCGACCGCCTGCCCGGCGGTCGCGCTGGCCACCGCGACCGTCGTCGCGATCATCGGGGTGGCGGTGATGACCGCGCTGCACAGCGGCCGGCATCCGGCCGGTTCGCTGCTCGGCGGCGCGGGCGCCGTGCTGATCGGGCTCAGCGGCCTCGCTGCGGCGGCGGGCATCTGCCAGTACGGTGTGGGGCTCGTCCTGGCCGGTGCCGTCGGGTTGCCGGTCGGGCTGGTGCTGGTCTGGCTCGGTGGGGGACGGCCGGGGTGCGGCGGCAGCGCGTCGGCCGGCCTGGTGCCGCGCGGGGCCGGTTACGTGTTCCTCCCGATGGTGGTGATGGCCGCTGCCGGGTTCCACCACGTGGCCAGCGGCGGCGAGTTCACCACCGTCGCGGTGGCGGTCGGCAGCCTGGAGGGCTTCATCCTGGTCGGCCGGCAGTATCTGGCCCTGCTCGACGTGCGTCGGTACGCCGCCCGGCTGGCGTCCAGCGAGGCCCATTTCCGCAACCTGGCGCACACCGACCCGTTGACCGGGCTGGCCAACCGGCGGGCGCTGCTGCGTGAGCTCTACGACTGTGTCACCGGTCAACGTCCCAGCGGGCTGCTCACCCTGGACCTGGACGGTTTCAAGACCGTCAACGACATGCGGGGCCATGACGTCGGCGATGCGGTGCTGATCGAGGTGGGCCGGCGGCTGGCCGCCGAGCTGGCCGGGGCGGGCTTGGCCGCCCGACTGGGCGGTGACGAGTTCGCCGTACTGCTGTCGTCGTCCGACCCGGAGCAGGCGCACCGCGTCGCGGTTCGGATCCTGCGCGCCCTCGACGAGCCGTACCCGCATGACAAGGGGCCGATCTACGTGTCGGCGAGTATCGGGATGGCCTGCTGTTCGACCGCGCAGGACGTACCGACGCTGTTGCGCAACGCGGACCTGGCGCTGCGCTCGGCGAAGCAGCGGGGCAAGAACCGGGTGGAGCGCTACGACGTCTCCTACGACCAGGCCCAGCGTCGCCGGGTCCGGCTGGAGCACGAGATGCGTGGCGCTATCGACCGCGGCGAGCTGCGGCTGGCCTTCCAGCCGGTGGTGGCGGTGCCGTCGGTACGGCCGGTCGGGGCCGAGGCGTTGATTCGGTGGCACCATCCGGAGCTGGGCAAGGTGCCACCGGACGAGTTCATCCCGTTGGCCGAGGAGTGCGGGATGATCAGCCGGCTGGGTGCCTGGGTGCTCGACGAGGCGTGCCGGCAGCTGTCCCGCTGGCTGGCCGAGGGGCACGACGTCTGGGTGTCGGTCAACGTGTCACCGCACGAGCTGCACGCCCCGGAGTACGTGCTGCAGGTCGACGAGGCGTTGCGACGGCACCGGGTGCCGTCGCAACGCCTCGTGCTGGAGGTCACCGAACATGCTGTCGCCCGGGATCTCGCGGAGCTGATCCGCCGGCTGAAGGCGCTGCGCGCCACCGGGGTACGGATCGCCCTGGACGATTTCGGTGCCGGCTATTCGTCGCTCGGCCAGCTGCGGAACCTGCCGATCGACATTCTCAAGATCGACCACAGTCTGGTGGCCGAGCAGGGTCCGGTCGCGCCGCCGCTGCCGAATCGGCGGGCGTTCGCGCCGATGGTCGACGTGGTGATGCGGCTCGGGCACCAGCTGGGTCTGGAGGTCATCGCCGAGGGCGTGACCAACCAGGCGGAGCTTGCCGTCGTGGTGGAGGCGGGCTGCCGGTTCGGGCAGGGCGCGCTGTTCGGGTGGGGGGTGCCGGCCGAGCATCTGGAGGCGATGCTGTCGGCGGCGACGTCGTCCGGTAACCGGCATGGAATCGGCGGTCGCCGCCGCTCCAGCGAAGATCAGCAGGCCAGCGCCGGTGCGGCGCCGCTACCCGCCCAGGATGTGAGATCAGTTGACTCATCGCGTGAGATGCGTCAGGCTTAGCCCCATGTCGCTGACTCTGTCGTCTCGAGTACTTACCTGAGCGCACTCTCCGATCGAGAGTGCGCTGGCCCCGTGCATCTGCACGAGGGCCGTTTTTATTGCCAAATCCCTGCCGGTTCCGGCCGATCGGTCCCATCTGCCGGATACGCCGCCGAGACCCATGTCACGAGACCACTGAGCTGAAGGCCTGAATCGTCATGACGAGACCCACGCCCGAGACCCTCGCCCACCGCGCGCACTCGGCAGCGGCGGCCGCGCCGACCCCGGCCACCCTCGCCAACGCCGTGACCCCGCCGCCGGCCCCGCCGGTGCCGGTCTCCGGCGCGGGTTGCCTGGTCCGGTCCCTGGAAGCACTCGGCGTCGACGTGGTATTCGGCATCCCCGGCGGGGCGATCCTGCCGGCCTACGACCCGCTGTACGACTCGACGGTGCGGCACATCCTGGTCCGCCACGAGCAGGGCGCCGGGCACGCCGCGACCGGCTACGCCCAGGCCACCGGTCGGGTCGGGGTGTGCATGGCGACCTCCGGTCCGGGCGCCACCAACCTGGTCACGCCGATCGCCGACGCGTACATGGACTCGGTGCCGATCGTGGCCATCACCGGTCAGGTGGCCCGCCCGTCGATCGGCACCGACGCCTTTCAGGAAGCCGACATCCAGGGCATCACCCTGCCGATCACCAAGCACAACTACCTGGTGCAGTCGGGCGAGGAGATCCCCCGGGTGCTCGCCGAGGCGTTCCACCTGGCGGCCACCGGCCGGCCCGGCCCGGTGCTGGTCGACATCCCCAAGGACGTGCTGCAGGCGCAGACCACCTTCGCCTGGCCGCCGACGCTGGACCTGCCCGGCTACCGGCCCACCCTGCACCCGCACGGCAAGCAGATCCGCGAGGCGGCCCGGCTGATGGCCGGCGCCCGCCGCCCGGTGCTCTACGTCGGCGGCGGCGTGCTCAAGGCGCAGGCCACCGGAGGGCTGCGCCGGCTCGCCGAACTGACCGGCATCCCGGTGGTCACCACGCTGATGGCCCGGGGCGCGTTCCCCGACTCGCACCCGCAGCACCTGGGCATGCCCGGCATGCACGGCACCGTCGCGGCGGTGTACGCGCTGCAGAAGGCGGACCTGATCGTCGCCCTCGGCGCCCGGTTCGACGACCGGGTGACCGGCAAGCTGGATTCCTTCGCCCCGGGCGCCGCCGTGGTCCACGCCGACATCGACCCGGCCGAGATCGGCAAGAACCGTACCGCCGACGTGCCAATCGTCGGCGACGCGCGGCACGTCATCGACGAGCTGATCGAGGCGTACCCGGCGGCGGAGCGGGCCGTCCCCCCCGCCGGCCGCCCGGCGGCGCGGTCCGCCGGCCCGGCCGGCGACCGCACCGACTGGTGGGCGCAGCTGGACGACCTGCGGGCGCGCTACCCGCTGGGCTACGACGAGCCGGACGACGGCACGCTGTCCCCGCAGTACGTGATCGAGCGGCTCGGCAAGCTGGCTGGACCGGACGCCGTCTATGTTGCCGGCGTCGGCCAGCACCAGATGTGGGCCTCCCAGTTCATCTCCTACGAGAAGCCGAACACCTGGCTCAACTCCGGCGGCCTGGGCACCATGGGGTACGCGGTCCCGGCCGCGATGGGCGCCAAGGTCGGCCGGCCGGAGACCGTGGTCTGGGCGGTCGACGGCGACGGCTGCTTCCAGATGACCAACCAGGAGCTGGCCACCTGTGCTCTGGAGGGCATCCCGGTCAAGGTGGCGCTGATCAACAACGGCAACCTGGGCATGGTCCGGCAGTGGCAGACGCTGTTCTACGGCGAGCGCTACTCCAACACCGACCTGGGCACCCACAAGCACCGCATCCCGGATTTCGTCAAGCTGGCCGAGGCGCTCGGCTGTGTCGGGCTGCGCTGTGAGAACGCCGCGGACGTGGACAAGACCATTGCCGCCGCAATGGAGATCAACGACGTTCCGGTCGTGATCGACTTCGTGGTCGGCAAGGACGCCATGGTCTGGCCGATGGTCGCCGCCGGTACCAGCAACGATGAGATCATGTTCGCCCGGGACGTCCGGCCCACCTTCGACGAGGACGACCTGTGACGAGGGCGGCCTGTCACGACCCGGCCAATCCGATGATGACGAGGAAGAAATGACCAAGCACACGCTCTCCGTGCTGGTGGAGAACAAGCCCGGGGTGCTGGCCCGGGTGTCCGGCCTGTTCTCCCGGCGCGGGTTCAACATCGACTCACTGGCGGTCGGCGAGACGGAGAACCCTGAGGTCTCCCGGGTCACCATCGTCGTCGACGCCGACTCGTCGCCGCTGGAGCAGGTGACCAAGCAGCTGAACAAGCTGGTCAACGTACTGAAGATCGTGGAACTCGACCCGGCGGTGTCGGTCGCCCGCCAGTTGCTGCTGGTCAAGGTCCGCGCGGACCGCGCGATGCGGTCGCAGGTGCTGGAGACGGTGAACCTGTTCCGTGCCCGGGTGGTGGACGTCGCACCGGACACCCTCACCGTCGAGGCCACCGGCACGTCCGACAAGCTGGACGCGTTGCTGCGCGATCTCGAACCGTTCGGCATCAAGGAGATGGTGCAGTCCGGTCTGGTCGCGATCGGGCGCGGCTCCCGGTCGATCACCACCGGGCCGGCCCTGCGCGCCGCCTGACCCGCTGGCCGGCGGCATCGGCTGCCGGCCTGATGACCTGCGGCAGGCAGCTGCCGCCCGAGGAGAAGCCGGCCACCGTGGCCGGGCACACGAGAGGGAAGTCATGACCGCTGAGGTGTTCTACGACGACGACGCCGACCTGGCCGTCATCCAGGGGCGCAAGGTCGCCGTGCTGGGGTACGGCAGCCAGGGCCACGCCCACGCGTTGTCGCTGCGCGACTCGGGTGTCGACGTCGTGATCGGCCTGCCGGAGGGTTCCAAGAGCCGGGCCAAGGCACAGGAGCAGGGGCTGCGGGTGCTCGGTCCGGCCGAGGCGTCGGCGTGGGCCGACGTGATCATGGTGCTGGCCCCGGACACCGCGCAGCGCTCGCTCTACGCCGAGGCGATCGCGCCGAACCTGACCGCCGGCAAGGCGCTCTTCTTCGGCCACGGGCTGAACATCCGGTACGGGTTCATCACCCCGCCGGCCGACGTGGACGTGGCGATGGTGGCGCCGAAGGGCCCCGGGCACCTGGTCCGTCGGCAGTACGTCGACGGCAAGGGCGTGCCCTGCCTGGTCGCGGTCGAGCAGGACGCCAGCGGTGGTGGCTTCGGCCTCGCCCTGGCGTACGCCAAGGCGATCGGCGGCACCCGGGCCGGCGTGATCAAGACCACCTTCAAGGAGGAGACCGAGACCGACCTGTTCGGTGAGCAGGCGGTGCTCTGCGGTGGCGCGTCGGCGCTGGTGCAGACCGGGTTCGAGGTGCTGACCGAAGCCGGCTACGCGCCGGAGATCGCCTACTTCGAGTGCCTGCACGAGCTCAAGCTGATCGTGGACCTGATGTACGAGGGTGGCATCGCCCGGATGCGCTACAGCGTGTCGGACACCGCCGAGTACGGCGACTACTCCCGTGGCCCACGGGTGGTCGACGCCCGGGTCAAGGAGGAGATGCGCAAGATCCTCGCCGAGGTGCAGTCCGGGGAGTTCGCCCGGGAGTGGATCGCCGAGGATGACGCGGGCCGGCCGAACTTCGCCAAGTGGCGGGCCGAGGGCGCCGCGCACCCGATCGAGGAGACCGGGCGGAAGCTGCGCGGCATGATGAGCTGGGTCGACCGGCCGATCACCGAGACCGCCTGACGCCGGACAGAGCCCATCACCGACAGTGATCAGTGGTGGGCTCTGTGCCTATCTCGGGGCGGGTTTCGTTACCGAAAGATTGCGGGTTGGGGTCGGTTTCGGGTACCAGGTTTCCGGCGCCGATAATTGACCTACGGTTACAGGTAGTTAATGGCCGCCTCGGGTAATGTGCCCCGCATGCGTCTGGAGCAATCGCACCGCACGGAGCGCTTCGGGGCCGTTCGCATCCATGAGCTTCAGCGTGTCATCGAGCTGGACTCGGGGGATGTCGCCGGTGACCGGGGCCGTGGGCTGGTCTCCCAGGAGGATATCCGGGCCGTCGAGCGGGACATGGTGGTGGTCATACCCTGCATGAATGAAACACGCAGGGTGATTGAAGGAGTGCTCTCTGGTATTCCGCACGACTGTCTGATCGTGCTTGTCTCGAACAGCGGCCGGCAGCCGGTGGACCGTTATGAAATCGAGGCCCATACCGTCGAGCAGTTCTGCCGGTCGGCGGACCGACCGGCGATCACCGTGCATCAACGGGATCCAGGGCTGGCCGCGGCGATGAAAGCCGCTGGCATGCCGGAGTTGATCGACGAGAGCGGGTTGATCCGTACCGGCAAGGGTGAGGCCATGCTGATCGGCATGGCGGTCGCCGCGCTCACCGGGCGCCGGTATGTCGGCTACGTGGACGCCGACAACTACGTCCCCGGCGCGGTCCACGAATACTGCAAGGTGTACGCCGCTGGCCTGCACCTGGCCGACAGCCCGTATCCGATGGTCCGGATCTCCTGGCACTCCAAGCCCAAGCTGCGCGACGGCCGACTGTTCTTCAGTCGCCGGGGCCGCAGTTCGGAGATCACCAACGGGTTCCTGAACCGGCTGATCGCCGAGTACTCCGGCTTCGGCACCGAGGTGATCGCCACCGGCAACGCCGGCGAACACGCTCTCAGCCTCGACCTCGGCCTGCGGCTGCGGCTGGCCGGCGGTTTCGCGGTCGAGCCGTACGAGTACGTCGACCTGTTCGAGCGCTTCGGCGGCATCCTGGACACCGACAGCCCCGAGGTGATGGCGCATTCGGTGCCGGTGCTGCAGGTGGAGACCCGCAATCCGCACTTCCACGACAACAAGGGCGAGGAGCACGTCCAGGGCATGCGGATGCAGGCGCTCAACGTGCTGTACCACTCCCCGGTGTGCCTGCCGGCGGTCCGCGAGGCGATCCTCGAGTTCATGATCGACCAGGGGGCGTTGTCGCCGGGGGCCGAGCCGCCCCGCGAACGGGTCTATCCGCCGGTCGGTTCGCTCGCCTTCGACCTGCTCTACGACACCCTGGAGGCGGAGGCCGGCACGTTCCGGCAGATCGGTGACGGCGGCATCGTCCGTAGCCGGATCCCCCGTCATCCGGTCAGTCCGGCACCGGCCGGCTGACGGTCCGGCGGCGGCAGTCGGAGTACGGCGTCGGTTGGCCGGGGCGGGTGTTAGGTCTGATTTGTGAGGGCCCTCACCCCCGGCCCCGAGCCGCGCCGTCCACGGCTGCGCCTACGATCGCGGGTAGGCCGCCTCCGTGCCGGCGCGACACCCGGGCGGGGGAGCGTAGGGCGCAGAGCGGCGCCCCACCGCCGCAGATACCCGTCCCGGACGACTTTGAGGACCAATGAATCCTGTCGTACTGATCGCTGAAGAGCTCGCGCCCGCCGCAATCGACGTACTCGCTCATGACTTCGATGTCCGCCACGTCGACGGCACGGACCGTCCCGCCCTGCTCGCCGCGCTCGCCGACGCCCACGCGGTGATCGTGCGCAGCGCCACCCAGATCGACGCCGAGGCGTTGGCCGCCGCGCCCCAGCTGAAGGTGGTCGCCCGCGCCGGTGTCGGCCTGGACAACGTCGAGGTACCGGCCGCCACCGCCCGAGGCGTCATGGTGGTGAACGCACCCACCTCCAACATCGTCTCCGCGGCCGAGCAGGCGATCGCCCTGCTGCTCGCGGTGGCCCGCAACACCGCCAGCGCCAGCGCCGCGCTCAAGGCCGGCGAGTGGAAGCGGTCCAAGTACACCGGCGTGGAGCTGCAGGGCAAGACCGTCGGCGTGGTCGGGCTCGGCCGCATCGGCGTGCTGTTCGCGCAGCGGATCGCCGCGTTCGGTACCCGGCTGATTGCGTACGACCCGTACATCCAGCCGGCCCGCGCGGCCCAGCTCGGGGTTCGCCTGGTCGGACTGGAGGAGCTGCTCCGGGAGAGCGACTTCATCTCGATCCACCTGCCGAAGACCCCGGAGACGCTCGGCCTGATCGGCGAAAAGGAGCTGGCGATCGTCAAGCCCGGGGTCCGGATCGTCAACGCCGCCCGGGGCGGCCTCGTCGACGAGCAGGCGCTGGCCGACGCGTTGGCCGAGGGCCGGGTCGGTGGTGCCGGCGTCGACGTGTACGCGAAGGAGCCGTGCACCTCCTCGCCGCTGTTCGCCTTCGACAACGTGGTCGCCACCCCGCACCTGGGCGCCTCTACCGCCGAGGCGCAGGACAAGGCGGGTCTGGCGGTGGCCCGCAGCGTCAAGCTCGCGCTGCAGGGCGAATTCGTCCCCGACGCGGTGAATGTGCAGGCCGGCGGGGTGGTCGCCGAGGACGTCCGGCCGCTGCTGCCGCTGGCCGAGAAGCTGGGCAAGGTGTTCACCGCGGTGGCCGGGGTGGTCGCGGCCAGCGTCACCGTCGAGGTACGCGGCGAGGTCGTCGGCAACGAGGTGTCGGTGCTCAAGCTGGCCGCGACCAAGGGGCTGTTCAGCTCGGTGGTCGAGGAACAGGTCACCTACGTCAACGCGCCGCACCTGGCCGCCGACCGGGGCGTCGAGGTGGAGCTGGTCACTCACCCGGACACCGCCGACCAGCCCAACCTGGTCACCGTCCGGGGCGTGCTGCCCGACGGCGGTACGGCAAGTGTCTCCGGCACCGTGGTGCAGTCCGCCGGCCGGGACGTGGTCCGGCTGACTGAGGTCGACGGCTTCGACCTCGAGCTGTCCGCCGAGGGCATCCTGCTCTTCTTCCGGTACGCCGACCGGCCGGGCGTGGTCGGGACCATCGGCTCGATCCTCGGTGAGTCCAGTGTCAACATCGCCGCCATGCAGGTGGCCCGGCGGTCCGTCGGTGGCGAGGCGCTGATGACCCTCACCGTCGACTCCGCTGTCGGCGCGGAGTCGCTGCACAATGCCGCCAGCTCGATCGGGGCGACCGCGGCCAGCGCGGTGGATCTGCGCGAGGAGTGACCTGCCGGACGTGTCGTCCGGCTTCGGCGGTTCGGGGACCCGCGTCCCCGAACCGCCGCCCGCTCAGCGGGTCGACGCGCTGGCCGGCGGCGGATAGACCGAGCCGTCCTGCGGATCGAGCAGCAGCAGATTGTGTTCCTGAGCCAGCCGTTCGATGGTGAGCAGCACCTCGTCGGCGCAGGTCTGACGCAGGTTCATCTCGACGTGGTCGGTTGCGGTATGTAATGGGACCTTTGCCCAGGGGCAGTCTTCTGTGGTGGAGGCGGCACCTTGATCCGGGTAGCTGGCGGTCAGCGCGGCGTGGAAGGACGTGATCCGGCGGTCGGTCGCACCGTCGGCGTGCTCACCCTGCCGGCACAGTTCGTGTGCGGCGTGTACGTCCGCCGAGGTGGACTGATCGTCCAACGCCCATACGACTAGATCGAATGTCACGCCGCACAGCGTGCCATCCATCAGGGGGATCGTTCCACCCAGTGCCGTGGCCGACAAGCAATGTCAGAGGAATTGGAACCTTGCGCCCGGTTGTGCGGAATCGATAGCGTGGCGGTGCGGTTGCTCAGGAGTTGCTCCGGCGCCGGTCGCGTCTTCGGGTGACGTTCCGGCCGGGCCGTGGTCTCTCGGGTGACTGCACCCCCGGTGCGCGAGCTGAGCGCACGTGTCGCCGGCCCGCTCCCGTGGTCATTTGCCGAGATCACGGGGGTGGGCCGCGCCAGGGGCCGACCTTCTTCCGCCGACCAGATTCAGCACGTGGTAGCCGTCCACTGTAGGAAACCAGTCGCGGCCGGCGGGCCCGGCGGCGAACAGCGCGGTCGCGTAGCCGTCGGCCACCGCGAGGTCCGCGCCGAGCACCATGGCGGCGCTGTCCCGCTCCACTACGGCCCCGGTGTGCGGGTTGACGACCTTTCGGCTGCCGACGGTCAGTCCACTGGTCCCGATCGCTCCGTCCATCATGGTCACGGTGGTCGGCTGGCTGCCCGGCGTGGTGCCGGCTGGGCCGTCGCCGGTGTCTGCGGGCAGCGGCTGCTGCAGGGCGATCCGCCACGGTCCGCCGTGCGGGGCGCGTCCGCGTGCCACCAGATCACCACCGCTGACCACGGCGTAGTCGGTGATCCCGGCGGCGCGCAACCGACCAGCGGCCCGCTCGATGGCCCAGCCCTTGATCATGCCGGCCGGGTCGAACCCACCGGGCACCGCCCACGGGTCGAACCAGCCCTCGGTGGCCACCCGCATCGCCTCGCACCGGTGCACGATGTCGGCCAGCGGCGGGTAGACCTCGGCCGCGACCTCACCCCGGCGCAGCAGCGAGACCAGGCTGTTCGGCCGCAGCGGACTGTACGTCACGTCGATCGCCCGCAGCTCCGCGACCGCGTCGCCGATCGCCTCGCTCAGCCCACGCCGGCCGATCCGTTCGCTGCCTACCAGAACGAGCTGGTAGTCGGTGGTGGACGTGGCGACGGTGTGCCGGGCGACCAGCTGGCCGGCCGGGCGGCTGTCGTCGGCCGGCGACGCGGCGGTGCCGGACGACCCGGTCGGGGTGCCGGCTCCCGGCGTCGGACCGATCCGCAGATCGGGCGGTTCCGGCTGGGCGGCGCGGTACGCCAGCATCGTCGATCCTCCTCCGCCGGTGCCCGGATCCGATCTTCACCTACAGTAGCCGTTTGAGGTAAGTATGGTGTTAAGCCCGGCTGTGTGCTTCCTGGGCGGCGCGGGGCGCCGCGGCCAGCTGGCCGCCACCCGTGTTCCAGCGGGTAAGCCGGTCCCGGGTTCCAGCGGGTGAGTCCGTATTCTGGGACCGACGTACCGATTTCCGGGATGATCGCTTAACGTTCGCTAGGCGGTCGACGGAGCAGACGAGGGAGTTGACGTGGCGATGGCGCGGATCGCGGTCGTGGCCGGCGACGGCATCGGATCCGAGGTGACCGCGCAGGCCCGGAAGGTCATCGACGCGGTGCTGCCCGGCGTCGAGGCGACCGAGTACGACCTCGGTGCCGCCCGCTACCACCGCACCAGCGAGGTGCTGCCCGACTCGGTGCTGGACGAACTCGCCGAACACGACGCCATCCTGCTCGGCGCGGTCGGTGACCCCAGCGTCCCGCCCGGGGTGCTGGAGCGCGGCCTGCTGCTCAAGCTGCGGTTCGCCTTCGACCAGTACGTCAACCTGCGGCCGTCCCGGCTCTGGCCCGGCACGGCGAGTCCGCTCGGCGGCGTCAAGCCGGGCGAGATCGACTTCGTCGTGGTCCGCGAGGGCACCGAGGGCCTCTACACCGGCGCCGGTGGCACGATGCACCGCGACACCCCCGCCGAGGTCGCCACCGAGGAGAGCCTCAACACCCGGCACGGGGTGGAGCGGGTGATCCGGGACGCCTTCACCCGCGCTGCCCGCCGGGAGCGGCGCAAGGTCACCCTGGTGCACAAGACCAACGTGCTGACCCACGCCGGGTCGCTGTGGTCGCGGACCTTCGCCGCCGTCAAGGCCGACTTCCCGGACATCGAGACCGAGTACCAGCACGTCGACGCCGCGGCCATGTTCATGGTCACCCAGCCCCAGCGGTACGACGTGGTGGTCACCGACAATTTGTTCGGTGACATCCTGACCGACATCGCCGCTGCGGTTACCGGCGGCATCGGGCTGGCGGCCAGCGGCTGCATCAACCCGGAACGCCGCTACCCGTCGATGTTCGAACCGGTACACGGCTCCGCGCCGGACATCGCTGGCAAGGGCGTCGCGGACCCGGTGGCCGCCGTGCTCTCCGCGTCGCTGCTGCTGGACCACCTCGGCCACCCGGAGTCGGCCGAGCGAGTAGCCAGGGCGGTCGCAGCCGAGCTGGCCTCCCGCGCTCCGGGAGCCGCGCTGCGTACCGCCGAGATCGGCGACCGGCTGGCCGCCCACGCCGTGGGCTGAGCCCAACCGATCGACCCGCGTACCGCGCCGGTCGACCCTTGCCGGGGCCGCACCGCGCGCCGACCGGCGTCCGCCCACGCCACGGGTGTCGGACGGATCAGGTCCGCGCCCGTCACCGCCAAGCGGTCAGTCCGGTTCGGCACCGTTGACTACGCAAAGCTGCGCAGCTCGATTCCGTCTCCGGTGCCGTACCGACCGTACCTTCGGCGTGGGTACCCCTGCCGACGGCCAATCACCAGGTGGCGGACTTATCGGCCGCCGCGCCGGTTCCCGCTGAACGAACGTTCGGGGTAAGTTGCATGACACACAGCTTCGTCGCTTTCTCGCCATGGAGGTCAGCCCGATGATCGGCGGTGACAAACTCGAATTCGAGATCCGTCCGAATCCACACCCGGTAGCCGACGCGGAACGCGCCGCGCTGCTGGCCAATCCCGGGTTCGGTCAGATCTTCACCGACCACATGGTCACCGTCCGGTACGCCGAGGGCAAGGGCTGGTACGACGCCCGGGTGGAGCCACGGGCGCCCATCCCGATGGATCCGGCGACCGCGGTGCTGCACTACGCCCAGGAGATCTTCGAAGGACTGAAGGCCTATCACGCGGCGGATGGGGGAGTGACCCTGTTCCGGCCGGACGCCAACGCGGCGAGGTTCATTGCCTCCGGTGCCCGGATGGCCATGCCAGCCCTGCCGGAGCAGGTCTTCCTCAACTCGTTGCGGCACCTGATCACAATCGATCGACAGTGGATTCCGGCCGGCGACGACGGCAGCCTCTACCTGCGACCGTTCATGTTCGCCAGTGAGGTCTTCCTCGGTGTCCGGCCGGCCCGCGAGTACCTCTACGCGGTGATCGCCTCACCAGTCGGCTCCTACTTCTCCGGTGGGGTCAAACCGGTGACGGTCTGGGCGTCGTCGGTCTACACCCGGGCCGCGCCGGGTGGCACCGGAGCCGCGAAGTGCGGGGGTAACTACGCCGCCTCACTGGTGGCCCAGGCGGAGGCGATCGAGCACGGCTGCGACCAGGTGGTCTTCCTCGACGCGGTGCACCGGCAGTACGTCGACGAACTCGGCGGTATGAACGTCTTCTTCGTCTACGACGACGGTTCGTTGGTCACCCCGCCGCTGACCGGCGCGATCCTGCCGGGCATCACCCGCGAGTCGGTGATCACCCTGGCCCGGCGGGCCGGTCACCAGGTCGTGGAACAGCCTCTCAGCCTGGCCCAGTGGCAGGCCGACGCGGCCAGCGGCCGACTGCGTGAGGCGTTCGCCTGCGGCACCGCCGCGGTGATCACACCGATCGGTCGGGTCCGCTCGGCCGACGGCGAGTTCACCGTCGCCGACGGTGGGCCCGGGGAGGTCACCATGGCGCTGCGGCAGAGCCTGGTGGACCTGCAGCGGGGCCGGGGCGCCGACCCGGACGGCTGGGTGCACCGGGTGTTCTGACCAGTGCCGTGACGCGGTAACCCGGGCCCGGCCCGGGTCACCGCGTCGACTCGGCCCAGGTCACTGCGTCAACAGATGGGCGCGCAGCTCGGTGATCCGGTCTGCGGACAGCCCGGCGGTGCGCAGGTAACCCTCGACCGAGCCGTGCCGCTGCCGCAGCTCGGTGAGGAACGTCTGCATCGCCTCGGCCGGGCAGGAGAAGAACGGCACCGGCACCAGATGGTCGTTGCCGGCCTGGGTGCGCAGCCAGGCGAGCAGCCGTTCGCTGCCGGCGTTGCTCAACGCGTAGTCCTCGGCGATCACCGAGTCCCGGACTCCGAGCAGGGACAGCGTCATCGCGCAGACCAGCCCGGTGCGGTCCTTGCCGGCCATGCAGTGCACCACCGCCGGTGCGGTCCGCGCCTCGGCCAGCAGTGAGATCGCCGCGACGAAACCGTCCGCGGCCTGCTCGGTCAGATCGTGGTAGCGGTCGGTCAGGTAGCGGGCGGCACCCTGCTCCGGCTGGTAGGGGATCTCGCCCCAGTCCTGGTGCCGCAGATGGATGTTGTGGTACTCGAAGCCGTCCGCCGGCGGGATCCGTCCGTACGTCTGCACCTCGTGCGGCCGGCGCAGGTCGATCACGGTCCGTACGCCGAGCGCGTCGAACGCCGCCGCGTCGTCGGCGTCGAGCCGGTGCGGCGAGTCGGCCCGGTAGATCCGCTGCCAGCGGACGGTACGCCCGTCGAGCCCCGGGTAGCCCCCGATGTCGCGGAAGTTGAACATGGTCGCGAAGGCCAGCGAGCGGGTGGCGGCGGCAGTCATGAGTTCTACGGTAGCCAGCCGGGCCGACACCGGTAAACGGTGCGGGTGGCCGGCGCCACGTGGCACCGGCCACCCGCACCGGGTGGGTCGTCACCGGGTCAGATGATCCGGCCCGGTGCCATTGGCGGGACCGGGGTGCCGGTGGCACCGCCGTAGTAGGCGCTCAGCTTGTCGCGGTACGCCGGATCCGTCGCACTGGTCCCGTCGTACTCGGGGGCGTCCTTGATCTGACCCTTGTCGCGGTCGACGTAGACCTTCTGCGCGTCGTGGTCGACGCGGTTGACCACCCCGGCCGGCAGCATCACCTTCCGGCCGAAGATCCACGGCCCGGTGTCGACCACCAGATGGCTGCCGTCCACTTCTTCGGTGGCGGAGTCGATTTTGCCGATGCCGCCGTCGGTCGCCTCGACGTGGTAGCCGGCCAGGTTGGCGCCGTCGATCCCCGCGTCGTCGCGGTAGCGCCACGGGTCGAACGTGCCGGCCGGGGTGCCGCCCACGACGTCACCCTGGCCACCGGCCGGCCCCGTCAGCGCGGTGTGTTGCGGATCGAGCCTGTCCATCGGAGGTCACTCCTTCGCTCGGCGGAACTGACTGCGTCGTCATCCCAGGAATACCCATGGCGCTCGATCGGTACACCTGACCTCGGACGGTCCTACTGTCCCGCGATGTGGATTCGACTACCGGTCCGGGTGCAGTCGGTGGCAAAGTACCCTGCGTGACTTACCTCGTACTCATTATTGGCAGCTAGCGCGCCCCGGCAACCGTCCGCCGAGCGCGCAGACCTCCCGCATCCGCGGGGGGTCTTTTTGTTGGCCGTACGAGGTCGGCGGACGAGCGGGTGAGGATGGCCCGGCGCGAGCAGCGGGTGGTGCGGGACGTCCGTCGAAAGGATCGAGATGACTTTCCAGGTCTATGACACGACTCTGCGCGACGGTGCGCAGCGTGAGGGCATCAGCTACTCGGTGGTCGACAAACTCGCCGTCGCACGGCTGCTCGACGACTTCGGCGTCGGCTTCATCGAGGGCGGCTGGCCCGGTGCGATGCCGAAGGACACCGAGTTCTTCCGCAGAGCCCGCACCGAACTCGACCTGCGGCACGCCGTACTCGTCGCGTTCGGTGCCACCCGCAAGGCCGGCGTCAAGGTCGCCGACGACCCGCAGGTCCGGGCCCTGCTGGACGCCGAGACGCCAGCGGTCTGCCTGGTCGCCAAGTCCGACATCCGGCACGTCGAGCGGGCGCTGCGCACCACCGGCGCGGAGAACCTGGCGATGGTCACCGACACGGTCGCGCACTTCGTCGCCGAGGGCCGGCGGGTCTTCCTCGACTGCGAGCACTTCTTCGACGGCTTCCGGCACGACCCGGCGTACACCGCCTCGGTGGTCAGCGCGGCGGCGGCCGCCGGCGCCGAGGTCGTGGTGATGTGCGACACCAACGGCGGGATGCTGCCGTCGCAGATCGGCGCGGCGATCGCCGACCTGGTCGACCGGACCGGGCTGGACGCCGACCGGCTCGGCATCCACTGCCAGAACGACACCTCCTGCGCGGTGGCCAACACCATCGCCGCCGTCGAGGCCGGCGTCCAGCACTTCCAAGGCACCGCCAACGGGTACGGCGAACGCCCCGGCAACGCCGACCTGTTCGCCGTCGTCGCCAACCTGCAACTCAAGCTCGGGCTGCCGGTCCTACCGGACGGCTGCCTGGAACAGATGGTGCGCGTCTCGCACGCCATCGCCGAGATCGCCAACATCGCCCCCGACACCCACCAGGCCTACGTCGGGGCCGCCGCCTTCGCCCACAAGGCGGGGCTGCACGCGAGTGCGATCAAAGTGGATCCGTTGCTGTACAACCACGTCGACCCGTCGGTCGTCGGCAACGACATGCGGATCCTGGTGACCGAGATGGCCGGCCGGGCCAGCATCGAGTTGAAGAGCCGTGAACTCGGTGTCGACCTGGCCGGCCATCCGGACGCGCTGTCCCGGGTCACCAAGCGGGTCAAGGAGCTGGAGGCCGGCGGCTGGTCCTTCGAAGCCGCCGACGCCTCGTTCGAGCTGCTGGTCCGCTCCGAGTTGGCGGCCGACACCGGTGCCGTCACCACCCGGCCGTTCGCTCTGGAGTCCTACCGGGTGCTGGTGGAGCACCGCGAGGACGGCGCGGTGGTCTCCGAGGCCACCGTCAAGGTCCGGGTACGCGGCGAGCGGGTGATCGCCACCGCCGAGGGCAACGGCCCGGTCAACGCCCTCGACGAGGCGTTGCGGGTGGCGCTGCGCAGCCACTACCCGGACCTGGCCGACTTCCGATTGGCCGACTACAAGGTGCGGATCCTGGAAGGCAGCCAGGGCACCGGGGCGATCACCCGGGTGCTGGTGGAGACGGTCGACGGCAACGCCCGGGACTGGACCACCGTCGGGGTGCACGAGAACGTGGTCGAGGCCAGCTGGCACGCCCTGGTCGACGCGCTCACCTACGGGCTGGCCCGCGGCCGGACCACCATCGGCGTCTGACCTGACCTGACCTGCCCGGCCCGGCCCGGGGCCACCGGTGACCCGCCCTGGCCCCGGGCAGGCGGTGCGGGTCAGGTGGCCGGCAGCACCAGCCCGGCGACGACCATCCGGTGGTCGCTGCCGGGCACCCGGTGCACGGTCACCGACCGCACCCCGATCCGGTCGTCCACCAGCACCCGGTCCAGCGTCACCGGCGGGATCGGGCTACCGCTGTACGGCCCCCAGGTGCCGACCAGCCCGTCGCCGGTCGCGTCGGCGGCGTCGACGTAGCCGGCCGCGATCAGCCGGCGCAGCGCCGCGTGGTCCAGGGTGGCGTTGAAGTCGCCGGCGAGGATTCGCGGCGGGCCCTGCGGGTCGGGGCGGGGCTGCCCGGCCAGGTCGGCCCGCCACGACGACAGGGTGTGCAGCGCGAACGGCGCCATCGGGTGCGCCGACTCGACCCGCACCGGCCCGCTGCCCGGCGGGCGGACCGTGCCGTACGACTGAGCGAAGCCGCCCATGTTACGCCGTACCCCGTCGTCGGTGACCGGCCAGCGCGCGTAGACCGCCGATCCGGTGGTCCCCACCTCCGGATCGGTCCGGCGGTACGGCAACAGGTCGCCGACGCCGAGCCGGTCCAGCTCGGCCTCGGCCGCCGGAGTGAACTCCTGCATTGCCAGCACGTCCACCGCTCCCGGCGCAGCAACTCCATCAGCACCGTCAGGTCCGCCGCCCCGGCCAGCAGGTTCGCCGTGGCGACCCGGACCGTGAACCCGTCGGTGGCGCTCGCGGTCCGGCCGCCGTCCGGCACCGCCCGGGGCAGCACCGCGACGGCGAGCAGCAGCACCGCCAGCAGCGCGGCGCCGCTGGCCCACCACCGCCGGGACCAGACCGCCACCGCCAGCGGGACAACCGTCCACGCCGCCACGTACGGGGTGAACGCGAGCAGCTGCACCAGCGGGCCGTACTCCCAGCCGGCCAGCCGCAGCATCGCCCAGAGCAGCCCCGGCAGCACCAGCGGCCACACCAGCCAACCGCCCGGGCGACGCCGGGGGCTGGCCGGGGGTTGCGGGGTGGGGCTGGTCTGCGGCGCGGTCACGCCGAAACGGTATCCGGTGTGTCCGATGTCGGACCTGTCACCCCGGTTCGGTGTCGGTGGTACCACCCCGGCCGGTCAATCATCCGGTCGGCGGCGGATCCCGGCGTTAGAACGGCCCGATACGGGGCACCCCTCGGCCGGCGCCGCAGTGGCCCCGCACCGTCGGGGCCGACCGGCGATTGGCGACCAGCGTCAAGGACGGTGCGATGACGACGACCGAGCCACAAGTCAGTACGGAACAGCCAGCCGACGCCGCTCCGGCCGCGGCCGCGCTGGAGCAGGCGCTGTTCGAGGTCAAACGGGTGATCGTAGGGCAGGATCGGCTGGTCGAGCGGCTGCTCACCGCGTTGCTCGCCAACGGACACTGTCTGCTGGAGGGCGTACCGGGGATCGCCAAGACCCTCGCGGCGCAGACCCTCGCGGTCGCCGTCGGCGGCAGCTTCTCCCGGATCCAGTTCACCCCCGATCTGGTGCCGTCCGACATCGTCGGTACCCGGATCTACCGGGCGTCGACCGAGTCGTTCGACATCGAGCTCGGACCGGTGATGGCCAACCTGGTGCTCGCCGACGAGATCAACCGGGCGCCGGCCAAGGTGCAGTCGGCGCTGCTCGAGGCGATGGCCGAGCGGCAGGTCTCGATCGGCGGCCGCAGCTACCCGGTGCCGGACCCGTTCCTGGTGCTGGCCACCCAGAACCCGATTGAGTCCGAGGGGGTCTACCAGCTTCCGGAGGCGCAACGGGACCGGTTCCTGATGAAGGTCGTGGTCGACTACCCGACCGACGAGGAGGAGCTCGGCATCCTCTACCGGATGGGGGTGGACCGCCCGCAGCCCCGCCAGGTGCTGGACGCGACCACCCTGTGCGCCATGCAGCAGCAGGCCCGGGAGGTGTTCGTCCACCACGCGCTCGCCGAGTACATCGTCCGGCTGGTGCTGGCCACCCGCCGCCCGCAACTGTTCGGGCTGCCGGAGCTGACCGGGCTGCTGGCGTACGGTGCCAGCCCGCGCGCCACCCTCGGCCTGGTCGCCGCTGCCCGGGGCTTGGCGTTGCTGCGCGGCCGCGACTACGTGCTGCCCGAGGACGTCCGGGAACTCGCCACCGACGTGCTCGCCCACCGGCTGGTGCTCTCCTTCGACGCGGTCGCGGACGGCGTCGACGCCGGGTCGATCGTCCGCCGGCTGATCCAGGTGGTCCCGCCGCCGCGGATCGCGCCGGCCCACGACCAGCGACCCGGACTGGCGGCTGTCGCGTGACCGGCGACGGCCCGCTCGGCCCGGCCACCCTGCCGGAGCTCACCCCACCGGAGACGCTGCGCCGGCTGGAGCTGACCGTCATCCGGCGGCTCGACGGCCTGCTGCACGGTCAGCACCTGGGTCTGCTGCCCGGCGCCGGCAGCGAACCCGCCGGCAGCCGGGAGTACCGGCCCGGTGAGGACGAGGTACGCCGGATGGACTGGGCGGTCACCGCCCGGACCACCGTGCCGCACGTCCGCGAGGTCGACGCCGACCGGGAGCTGACCTGCTGGCTGCTGGTCGACGGGACGGCCAGCATGGACTTCGGCACCGGCGAGCTGGAGAAGCGGGAACTGGCGGTGGCGGCGGTCGCCGCGGTCGGCTTCCTGACCGCCGGCACCGGCAACGCGGTCGGGGCGCAGTTGATCGGGGCGGACGGCGTTCGCCGGTTTCCGGCCCGGACCGGCCGGGACCATCTGCTGCATCTGCTCCGTGCGCTGCTCGCGGCGCCCCGGGTACCGGCTGGCGGGTCCGGCCGGGACGCGCCGCCGCCGCTGGCCGACGGGATCGACGGGATCCGGCGGGCGGCCACCCGGCGCGGGTTGACGGTGGTGGTCTCCGACTTCCTCGACGGACTGCCGGATGACCCGGCCGGCCGGCCGGACTGGGAACGGCCGCTGCGCCGGCTCGCCGCCGGGCATCAGGCGCTGGCGATCGAGGTGACCGACCCCCGGGAACTCGACCTGCCCGACGTCGGGGTGATCACCGTCGAGGACCCGGAGACCGGCCGCCGCCGGGAGATCAGCACCGCCAGCCAGGACCTGCGGCGCCGGTACGCCGAGGCCGCCGCCGAACAGCGTTGCCAGGTGGCCGGGGCGATCCGCCGGGCCGGCGCGGCCCATCTGGCGCTGCGCACCGACCGGGACTGGGTGGCCGACATCGTCCGGCACGTGCACCGCCAACGGCAACTGGCCGGCTGCCCACCGGCCCGTTCCGCCCCGGTACCGGCAGGAGGACTCTGATGACCTGGCAGTCCCCGGAGCGGCTGTGGCTGCTCGCCGCGGTTCTCGCGCTGGCCGGCGGTTACCTGCTGATGCAACGGCGCGGTGCCCGGTACGCGGTCCGGTTCACCAACCTGCGGCTGCTGGACCGGGTGGCACCGCAGCGTCCAGCCTGGCGTCGGCATCTGCCGGCCGGCCTGTTCCTGGCGATGCTGGCGCTGCTGGTGGCCGGGTTCGCCCGGCCGATGGACGAGGTCCGGGTGCCCCGGGAGCGGGCCACGGTGATGGTGGCGGTGGATGTTTCCACCTCGATGCTGGCCAACGACGTACGACCGGACCGGCTCAGCGCGGCCAAACGGTCGGCACACGAGTTCGTCGACGACCTGCCGGCGCAGTTCAACGTCGGCCTGGTGGCGTTCGCTGGCAACGCCTCGGTGCTGGTCGGGCCGGGCACCGACCGAGAGGCGCTGGGCGCCGGCATCGACCGGCTCGCCGAGGGGATCACCGGGGCCCAGGGCACCGCCATCGGCGAGGCGATCAAGACGTCGTTGGAGGCGATCCGGTCGCTGGACGCGCAGGCCGCCGAGGAGGTCCCACCGGCCCGGATCGTGCTGCTGTCCGACGGGGCGAACACCTCCGGGCGGTCGCCGGAGTCGGCGGCGGCCGAGGCGGTGGAGGCCGGGATCCCGATCGACACCATCTCGGTCGGGACCGCCGCCGGCTACATCGACTACGGCGGCGGCCGGCCGCTGCGGGTGCCGGTGGACGGCGAGAATCTCGAAGCGGTGGCCGAGTTGACCGGCGGTGCCTACCACGAGGCGGCCAGCAGCAAGCAGTTGAGTGCCGTGTACGCCGACATCGGCACCTCGGTCGGCTACCGGCTGGAGCTGGCCGACGTCTCGGCCCGGTTCATCGGATTCGGGCTACTGCTCGCCGTGGCTGCCGCCGGGACCTCGCTGTTGTGGTTCTCCCGGCTGCCCTGACCCGCGCCACCCGGACCTACCCCGCGCCACCCGACCTGGACCGGTAAAGGAGGAGCCCGATGACTGTGCCTACCGGGCTGGGCGAGCCGCGTGGCCCGTGGTTCGTCTCGCCGGACGCGGACCGTTGGCCGGGGCTGGACGGTTCCGCCGTACCGCCGGCACCGCCCCCGCCGCGACGGTGGCGTCGCCGGCTGCTCACCGCCGCCGCGGTGCTCGCCCTGTCGGCGGCGTCCGGCGGGCTGGCCGGCGCGGTGGTCGCCGGCTGGGGCGGCGACGCGGGACAGCCGGCGGCGCTGCCGTCGCCGTCGGTCACCCCCGGGGTGTCGCCGGACCTGGTGGCGGCGGCGGCCAAGGTGCTGCCCGGCGTGGTGTCGGTCCAGGTCGAACGGGGCAGCATGATCTCCGGTGGGTCCGGCTTCGCGATCGACGACCAGCATCACATCATCACCAACGACCACATCCTGGACGGCGACAGCGAACCGGGGACCCCGCTCAACGGCCACCAGGTCAGCGTCGTCGCCCAGGACGGTCGGCGGATCGTCGCCGAGGTGGTCGGCCGGGATCCGGGCAGCGACATCGCGGTGCTGCGGGTGCCGTCGACCGCCGGGCTGCGTCCGCTGGCCCTGGCCCAGCCCGGCGCCACCCAGGTCGGAGAGTCGGTCCTGGCGGTCGGCTCCCCGCTCGGCCTGTCCGGCACGGTCACCGCCGGGATCGTCAGCGCCCTGGACCGTGAGGTGATGCTCGGTAACGGCGGGCGGCAGACCGCAGTGCAGACCGACGCGTCGATCAACCCCGGCAACTCGGGCGGGCCGCTGGTCAACGTCGACGGCGAGGTGATCGGGGTGAACACCGCCATCGCCACGTTGGAGGGTGTCGGGTCGATCGGCATCGGCTTCGCCATCCCGATCCACCGGGCCGAGCAGACGGCCGACGAGATCATCCGGCGGGGCGGCTGACCACCGCCCAGGTGGTCGGCGCCGACGGCAGCGGTACTGTCGGATGATGGCGGCAGGCGAGATGCGGGTCACCGACTCGGTGGTGATCCCGGCGGGCGAGTTGACCGAGCGGTTCTCCCGTTCGTCCGGACCCGGCGGCCAGGGCGTCAATACGGCGGACTCGCGGGTCGAGCTGTCGTTCGACGTCGCCGGCTCGACCGCGCTGCCGCCGTGGCTGCGCCAGCGGGCGGTGCAGCGGCTGGCCAATCGGTTGGTCGGCGGGGTGTTGACGGTCACCGCCAGCGAGCACCGCAACCAGTTGGCGAACCGGGCCGCGGCCCGGGACCGGTTGTCCGCACTGCTGCGGGAGGCGATCGCGCCGCCGGCGCCGCCGCGTCGGCCGACCCGGCCGTCCCGGGCGGCGAAGGAACGGCGGATCAGCGACAAGAAACGCCGGGCGCAGACGAAGCGTCTGCGCCGCGGCGATCCTGACTGACCCGGTACGCGGCCCGGTCAGCTGTTCGGCCCGGTCAGCACCAGCAGGCGTTGGCCCAGCTGTCGGTGGACCAGAAGTGCGAGTCCCAGTCGCCCGGCGTCCACGATCCGGTGGACCAGAAGTGGCTCGACCAGGCCGGGTCCACCCAAGACCCGGAGCCGTCCCAGGACGGCGAGGTCCAGACCGCGTCACCCCAGGTGCGACTGGCCCAGGAGGTGCCGGTCCAGCCGTCTGCGGCCATCCGGTGACCCAGCCAGACGCCGCCGGTCCAGGCGGTCCGGGCCGCGGACCGGCTGGCCCAGGCCGGGCTGCTGAACGGGCCGAAGATGCTCTGCTCGCCCTGCAGCGTCACGTTGTTGCGGGCCACTCTGCTGGTGCCCCGGGACGCGTCGATCGGGCCGTGTCCGTCGGACCTGGTCCACTGCTGCGGCTGCCACACCGGGGTGTAGGTCAGTGCCGCGTTCAGGTTGATGCTGCGTAGGCCGAGGTTCGCGCCTCCGCCGGTGGGCAGGAAGGTACCGCTTTCCATCAGTAACTGTTTGACCTCGTCGGCGGTGAGCCACGGCTTGGCCTGCAGCAGCAGCGCGGCGACGGCCGAGGTGACCGCGACCGCCTGCGAGGTGCCGCTGCCCCGGAACAGGGTGCTGCCGACCCGGGCGCCGGGGTAGTGGTTGTCGATGTTGGAGCCCGGGTTGCGCAGCGACAGCACCGATTCGCCGGGGGCCAGCAAATCCAGTTGCCGGCCGGCCGTGGCCAGGTTGGTGAACGGCGCGAGTTCGTCGTCGGCGGTGGTCAGCGTGCCCTTGGTCAGACTGGCGCCGACCGTGATGACGTACGGGTTGGTCGCCGGATTGTCCAGCCGACCGAACCCGTTGCCGTCGTTGCCGGCGGCCGCCACGACCACGATTCCGGCGTGCCACGCCTGTTCGACGGCGAAGTGCAGCGGATCGGTCCAGAAGGCCGGGTTGCCGGCGGAGCCGTACGCCAGGTTCAGTATCCGGATCGGATGGGTGGGGTCGTGGTTGCGGTTGGCGACGACCCAGTCGATCGCCGCGATGACCTGTGAGACGTCGACCGCGCCGTTGGCCGTACCGACCTTGACCGAGGTCAGGCTCGCCTTCGGCGCCAGCCCGCGCGCGCCGCTGGTCGGATCGTCGCCGATCAGTACGCCGGCGAGGTGGGTGCCGTGCCCGTAGGTGTCGAGCCAGCGCAGATTTGTCGCCTGGGACTCGAAGGACAGGTCCGGGCCGTTGACCAGCCGGTTCCCCGGCAGGCCGGGGACCGGTACCACCCCGGTGTCGATCATCGCAATGCCGATCCCGGTGCCGTCCAGCGCCGCCGTCGCAGGGGTGTTCGCACCGACGATGCTGCGCACGTCGGCCAGCGAGGTGCCCTGGCCAATGCCGGGGGAGCCGTTCCACAGGCTGGCGAAGCCCCCGGCCGGTACAGCGTCCGGTGCGCCGGCCGGCCGCGCCGCCGGCCCGCCGGCCACGGTGGCGGCGAGCATCACGACCGTCGACAGTACAGCGATCTGTTTTCGGTATCCGCGCTGTTCGCGTACAGCGCTTATCGTCGGCACCGGTGCGATCCTCCTGACGAATAACTAGATCATGGCTACCGGTAAGTCCATCCGATAGGGACGTGTCCCGGCACCACGGTGGACATGTTACGTAGCAGAAACCTCTCAGGTGGGAACGAACATCCTCCTATCGTGCAGGACGTGCGTCGGGCCGGTGGACTCCCATGCCCGGTGACTGACGGATAGCATCCAACTCGGTGGTGCCGTACACAGAGGGCACCCGTTAACCATGCCGACACGCCCGTCGGCCCACCAGGTCGCGGCAGGCGGGTCCGGTGACCCGGTACGCCGGTGGTGACGAGGGCGGTGAGACGTACGACGTGGCGGCGACCGATCCGGTCACGGGAGCCCGTCAGCGCGCATCCCTTGAGCCATTCCTCAGACGCCAGTTGAGCCGGGCGGGGCACCCCTGTGGGGTGTTCCTGTTCGACGTCGACTTCTTCAAGACCGTCAACGACGTCTACGGCCACCTGCGTGGCGACCGGGTGCTCCGCCAGCTCGCCGAGCGGGTACGCGCCACCTGCCGGCCGCAGGACGTACTGTTCCGGTACGGCGGCGACGAGTTCGTCGTCGTACTGCCGCAGACCGGACTCACCGAGGCGGTCCGGCTCGCCCTGCGGCTGACCGAACGGATCCGCAACACCGAGTTCTCCGGCGACCCGCCGCTGCATCTGACGGTCAGTCTCGGGGTGGCGACCGCCCCCGCGGACGGCACCACCGCCGAGCACCTGCTGGACCACGCCGACCGACGCAACTACCTCGCCAAACGGCGAGGGCGCGACAGCGCGGTCGCCGACGACGTGGAGATCGCCGACGACACCGGATCCCGGCTGTGGGAACGCGACGAGGCGCTGCGCCGAACCCACGAGTTCCTGACCCGGCTGCAGGTGACCGGCCGTGGCTCGGCCCGTGTCCACGGGCAGCGCGGTGCCGGGCACACCCGTTTCCTCGCCGAGACCGCCCGGCTGGCCGCGTTGCGCGGGTTCGCCGTGGTCACGGTGTCACCCGAGCCGGAGCCGCTGCCGCTGCCGGTCTTCGCCGACCAGGTTCTGCTGATCGCCGACCTCGCCGCCGTCGACCGGGTCCCACAGTTGCTGCGCGTCTGGTCCCGCCCGAGTCTGCTACCCGCCGTGCTCGGGCTGGTGCAGGCCAGCACCGAAACGGCCCGGCCGGCCGGGCCGCCCGGACCCGTCGGTGCCGGCGAACCGGTCACGGTGACCGGTCCCGGTCCGCTGCCCGGTGTCGGTCCGGGTGGAGTGCACCTGCCAGAGCTGGAGCAGATCGAGCTGACCCCGTGGTCGCCGGCAACGACCCGGATCTGGTTGCGGACCGCGCTGCGCGGCGAACCCAGCCGGACCCTGGTGAACTGGTTCGTCCGGCAGACCGGCGGGCTGCCGGCCGCCGCCGACCGGGAACTCGACCGGGTGCGTAGCCGTCGTGGTCTGGTCGGTTCCGGCACCGGCGGCTGGACGTTGAGCCCGGACCTCCTTGGCCGGCCCCGGCGGCGGGTGCGGCTGCCCGCCCCGCTGACCCCGCTGATCGGCCGGGACCGCGAGGTCGCCCGGATCGACGCGCTGCTGGCGACCAGCCGGCTGGTCACGCTCGTCGGGGCCGGTGGGATCGGCAAGACCCGGCTGTCGCTGTCGGTGGCCGCCGGTCTCGCGGCTCGGTTCGACGACGGGGTGTGCTTCGTGGCGCTGGCCGCCTGCCGCACCGCGACGGAGGTGCTCACCGCAGTCGCCGCCGCGCTGGACGTGCCGGTGCGTGCCGGGCAGGCGGTGCTGGACGCGGTGGTCGACCACACCGCGGACACCGAGTTGCTGCTGGTGCTGGACAACCTGGAGCAGGCGTTGGCCGCCGGTCCGCCGTTGGGCCAGCTGCTGACCGCCGCTGGGCGCGTTCGGGTACTGGCCACCAGCCGGGAGCCGTTGGGAATCTACGGCGAACAGGTCTACCGGGTGCCGCCGCTGCCGCTGCCCCGCCTCGACGACCTGCCGCGCGGGGCGTCGGCCGCCGCCCGCGTGGTGGCGCAGCATCCGGCGATCGCCCTGTTCGACCAGCTCGCCCGGGCGGCCGACGCGGACTTCAGGCTGACCGCCGACGCCCTGCCGGCGGTGGCCGAGCTGTGCCGGCGGTTGGACGGCCTGCCGCTGGCGATCGAGCTGGCCGCCGCGCGTACCGACCAGTTGAGCCCGGCGGCACTGCTGGAGCGGCTCGGCCCGCACCTGGACCCGCTCGGCCCCGGGCCACGCGACCGGCCGGCCCGCCAGCGGACCCTGCACGGCACCGTCGACTGGAGTTTCGGCCTGCTGGAGCCGGCACAACGGGACGTCTTCACCGCTGCGGCTGTCTTCACCGCCGAGCCGACGGCAGCTGCCGTGGCCACCGTCGCCGGGCTGGAGCCGGTCGCCGTGGCGGGGTCTGCGGCCACGGCGGGGTCTGCGGCCGTCGACCGGGTCGCCGAAGCGTTGGAGGCGCTGGTCCGCAAGAGCCTCGTGGTGGCGGTGACCGGGCGGTCCGGCACCCGCCGGTACGCGATGCTGAACACCATCCAGGCCCAGGCCCGCCAGCTGTGCACCACCGGGCAGCGGTCCCGGCAGCTGCGAAACCATCTGGCGTACTGCGCCGGGCTGGCGGACCGGGCGGCCGGCGGGATGGTCGGGCCGGAGCAGAGCCGCTGGGCCGACGAGCTCGACCAGGAATACCCGGACCTGCGGGACGCGCTGGAGTACGCGCTCGCTGCCGACGACCTGGCCACCGCGACTCGGCTCTGCCTCGGGTTGTGGCGGTACTGGCGCAACGGAAACCAGATCCGTGACGGCCGACAGTGGCTCGACCGGCTGCTCTCCGCCCCCGCCGGGTTGGCCGTGGAGCACCGCCGCCAACTGCTCTATCCGGCGGCGGTACTGGCCGCCACCCAGGACGACACCGCCACCGCCGCCCGACTCGGCGGCGAGTGTCTGCGCCTCACCGAACGGGCCGGCGACGCCGAGGGCGCCGCGCAGGCCCGCAACATTCTCGGCGTCGCGGCGATGCTCGCCGGCCGCTACGACGAGGCCGGCGAACACTTCCGGTACGGCCTGGAGGTGTGGCGCGAGCTTGGGGCGAAGCCCGGCATGGCGATCGCGCTCGGCAACCTCGCCAAGGTCTGTCTGCGGGCCGGCGACATCGCCGACGCCGACTGGCACATCAACCAGTGCCTGGCGCTGGAGCGGGAAGCCGGCAACAGCCGCGGCGTACTGCTCGGGTTGACCTGTCTGGCCGAGATCCTGCTGGCCCGGCCGGACCCAACCGGCGCGGCCGCCGTCGCCCGGGAAGCGCTCGACCTGGCCACCGGGCTGGGGGACCTGTTCGGCGAGGCGGTCGCACTGCACCATCTCGGGCAGTGCGAGCTGGCCGGCGGGGACCGGCCGGCCGCGCTGCGGTTGTTCGTCGCGGCCCTGGAACGGCGGTTCGAGCTGGGCGACCGGGCGGACCTGTCCACCTCGTTGGAGACGGTGGCCGAGGTGACCGTCGACGAGGATCCGGCCCTGGCGGTACGGATCCTCGCTGCGGTCGACTCGTTGCGCTACCGGTTCGGCCTGGTCGCACCGGTGGCGGTGCAGCAGCGGCGGGACGCCGCCCTCGACGCGGCGCGGCGCGCATTGACCGGTGACGCGTTCGACGCCGCCTGGTACACGGGCGCGGCCACCCCGCTGGACCTGGTCGTCGACCAGGCACTGGACTGCGCACCGGAGGGACCCCGGGACCCGGCCGCGGTGCTAGGGTCCCGGGGGTGATCGAAGCAGCTGTCCACCTTGCCGCCCAACCCCGTCTCGACACCCTGGTCACCGAGTGGCGTTCCGAGGCGCAGCGGCTGCGTACCGACTATGCCGGCACCGCGTGGCTCGGTGACCGCCCGGCGGACGACACCGGCCTGGCCGGCCCCGACTACACCCGCCGCGGCGTGGACGTGCAGCTGTTCCTGCCGGACACCCACTGGTACGCGGTCGACGCTTTGGACGACGTGGAAATCCAGGTGACCGGCGGGCTGGTGCAGGTCGCCGCCACCGCCCGGCAGACCCAGGGACTGGTCGGCGCGCTCGCCGCGCCGACGGTGGATTTCTTCGAGCACCCCGACGGCGAACCCGGCGTCGGGATCTGCCTGTCCCTGCGCGGTGAGATCTGGTCCAACCTGGGGCTGTCCTACCGGGTGAGCGTGCTCTGCCGGCCGGACGCGGTACTGCGGTCCGGCGGGCGGGCCGACGGGGAGCCAGCCGACGGAGACTGACCGGGCCGGCCCTGGCGGGTCGGCCTTCCCGGGTCGGCCTACGCTGGTCGGGTGGTGACCGACACCCTGCTCGACCGGGTTACCTGGACCCGGCGCCGCGACGCGCACGCCGAGCGTGTCGACCGGCTGGTGGGCGGGCACCTGGAGCGCCGCCGCCGGGGCGAGTCGCATCCGGTCGCCGACTTCCTGTTCACCTACTACGCGTACCGGCCGGCGCAGCTGCGTCGCTGGCATCCGGGGTCGGGGGTGCGACTCGCCGACACCGAGCCGGCGCAGTGGGGCCGGGACTACCGGACGGTTCCGAGCGGCGACGGGGTGGCGGTCACCCTGGACACCGCCGGGCTACTGGCCCGGCGCGGCGAGTTCGTCACCTGGGTACGGGACCTGCTGGCCCGTACCGCGAACCGGCCGGCGCACCTGGGCTGCTTCGGCCTGCACGAGTGGGCGATGGTCTACCGGCAGCCCGCCGACGAGGTCCGCCACCACCGGTGGCCGCTGCGGATGAGTCCGGCCGGCCTCGCCGAGTTCGTCGACGGCCAGCGGATTCGGTGCAGCCATTTCGACGCGTACCGATTCTTCACGCCAGCGGCCCGGCCACTGAACCTGCTTTCCCCGCAGCGCTCCAACCAGGCCGACTTCGAACAACCGGGCTGCCTGCATGCCAACATGGATCTGTACAAGTGGTCCTTTCGGTTGAGTCCGCTGGTCCCCGGCGAACTGGTGGTGGACTGCTTCGAGTTAACCCGTGACATCCGGGACCTGGACATGCGGGCCAGTCCGTACGACCTGCGGGAGCTGGGCTATCCGCCGGTGCGGATCGAGACCGCGGCGGGTCGGGCCGAGTACGCGACGATGCAGCGGGACTTCGCCGAGCGGGCCGCGGTACTGCGGGACCGCCTGTTGCGGTGTATCGCCCGATTCGATGGGTTTGGCCAGTCGGATCAGCTGAGCTGACATTCCGACTTCGCATCAACTTCATGTGCCAATCGTGGCCGCCTGCTGACCGCTGCCTTAATTCAGTCAGCTCCAATGGTTGACCGGACCTATACGTTCAATTAATCTCAAGCGCAGAAGCAAGATAGAACGTCAGGTAGAAGTCAAGGAGTGGCCCAGCAACGGCTCCCGGGTCGACAAGGAGGTGCGCGATGTTGGCGGACTACGGGACGCGGGCGCTGCGGTTCGCGGTGGCGGAAGCGGGCAGACGGTGCCTGGCGCACGGACGGTGCCCGGCGCACGGACGGTGCAGCCCCCGACCGTCAGGGAACGTCGGGGGCTGTGTCCAGTGTGCCACGGCAACCGGGTTCCGCGCGACCGCCCGGCGGTACCGGCCCGCCGACCCCGGCGGTACGGGTGCTCGACGGCGTCAATCAGCTGCGTGCCGTCGCCGATCCGATCCGGTTGCGGGTGCTCGCGGTGCTCACCGCCGAGCCGGACCGGGCGCTGTCCGCCCGCCAGCTGGCCCACCAGCTGGGCATCACGTTCAGCCTGATGCACTACCACCTGCGGGTGCTGCCCAGGAGGGGATGATCCGGGTGGTCAACCAGCGGACCGACCAGGGCCGGGCGGAGCGGTACTTCCAGGCCACGCAGTTGGCGTTGCGCTGGGACTTCCCGCCGGCTGACCGGTCCGGCGACGACATTGCGCCAGCGAACCGGGCCGGCGACGGCGGGTCGAACGGGAAGCACGTTCAAAATAAGCTGAGCGACGGACGGAAGTCAATCGTCGGGGTAGAATCAACCGTGAAACGTTGGTTGACTGGAGGTCTGCGGTGACTGAGCTGATGGCCAGCCGGGTGATCGAGGACGTGGCTACCCTCAAGGCGCTCGCCGACCCCATCCGGATGCGGGTGCTGGAGCTCGCCATGTCCGAGCCCGAGCGGACCTGGACCGCCAAGGAGCTGGCAAACATCGTGGGCGTCGCGCCCACCAAGATCTACTACCACATCAACCAGCTGGAACAGCACCAACTGCTGCACATCCGGGACACCCGGGTGGTCAATGGCATTATCGAGAAGCAGTACGGTGCCGGCCAGCTCAACTTGACCTTCCACCGCCGCTCCGGCGAGGAACCCAGCTCGGTGCACGAGGTGGTGGCCACCCTGCTCGACCAGATCAAGGACGAGATCGAGGCCGGACTCAACGCCGGCACCATCTCCGGTAGCAGTGAGGCGCCCGACCCGGTCCGGATGATGCTCAGCCGGGGGGTCGCCGAGATCCCCGTAGACCGGATCGCCGAGTTCCGCCACGAGCTGCAGGCCCTGATGCGGCGGTTCGAGCAGGCCGGCGTCCCCCGTGACGGCACCACCACCGGTGGGCACCGGTTCGCGATGCTGGTCGGCATGCACCCGCTCGGGTTGTCCTGACCTGACTCGCCTGTCGAGTTCACCCCGTAACCCCGTCAGGCCGGGCAGCCGGGAGCCGACCGTCAGATCCACCGTACGGCGACCCCGGCAGAGAACGCGCCGCTGCGCAGCTCCAACCGGTCCGGGACCAGGTCGCCGCTGACCGTGAAGGCCAGCGGGACCAGCATCCGGCCCCCGGGCGGCACCGGCTCGGCGAAGACGTCCCGGCCGCCGTTCTCCTGCCGGGTCGCCGCCTCGTCCACCCCGACCCAGTCACCGGTCGGCAGATACGCCCGCTGCAACGGCCCGTACCAGAACTGTTCGGTGTCGCTGCGGTTGCGCAGCCCGACCGTGGCGACACACCGCCGATCCTGCCCCTGCCCATCAGCCGGCGCGCAGGCCATCCGGAAGACGGTGAACTCGAAGGCGGCCTCGGTCAGCAGCACCCCGAATCCGCCAGCCGGTGGCGCACCGATCCACCCACTGGGCGGCTGGTTGGCCCGGTCCAGCACCTCGCTGCCGTAGCTCGCCACGCGTACCGCCGCCACCGCCAGCCCGGTCAGCATCGCCAGCAGCAGGCCGAACACCAGCGGCGTCGCCGGGCGCCAGCTGCGCTTAGGGGCGGCCGGCACCGCCGCCGGCAACCGCACCCGCCGCCCGGCCGGGGTGACGACCCGGCGTCGGTCGACCCGGCGCTCCCGCAGCCGGCGGCGCCACCCGTACCCAAGCATCGCCACCACGACGAGTGCCGTCAGCCCGCCGATCAGCGGCATCGACGGGCGCTGCCACCAGGCCGAGTCCGCCGCCTCGATGCCGGCCGTCGGGGTCCACCGGGCGCTCGCGCAGTCGTACGGCAGCGCGGTGTCCCGCTGGTACGCGCAGACCGGGAAGGTCTGCGCGGTGCCGGCACCGCCCGGCCGGAACGACGCGGTGACCGTCTGCCCGCTGTTCGCCGGCAGGCTCAACTGCCAGGTGATCTCCGAGGCATCGACCCGGCCGGCGGCGCCGACGGTGGCCACCGAGGTCATCGTCGGTACGGCCATCCGCAGGGTGACGTCGACCGGTGACACCGTACGGTTGACCGCCTCGACCCGGTAGGTCGCCGCGCTCTGCCCGATCTCGTTGATCGTCACCGCGACCAGTTCCTGCCTCTCGGCCCGTGCCGAAGCAGCCCCCTCGGCCCGTGCCGGTGCCGCGCCCGGTGCCAGGATCCCCCCGCCGACCACCAGAACGGCGCCGAACAGACCGGCCCGCAGCGCACGTCGCCACCATGACATCACCATCTCGTCTCTGCCCCTGACCCGAACGGTAGGCCGGCACCGGCCGTCCGGCCGGCGAAGCGCGGTTCCGCCACCTGATCCGGTGACCGGTGCTAGATTTCCACTTCTCGCAGTGACCGTTGTCGCCCTTCGCCGTGACCGCCGGGGCGGCGCGGGCGCAGGGCGATACATTGACCGGGTGCGTATCGCTCGTTTCGCCCATGGCAAGGGAATGTCGTTCGGAGTCGTCGAGGGGGAGCCGGGAGCCGGCCCCGAGGCGTTGACCGTCGCCGAGGTCGACGGCCACCCGTTCGGCAGGCTGACCTTCACGTCGCAGCGTTGGGCGCTGGCCGACGTCCGGCTGCTGTCGCCGATCCTGCCCAGCAAGGTGGTGTGCGTCGGGCGCAACTACGCCGACCACGCCGCCGAGCACGGTGCCGAGGTGCCGGCCGAGCCGTTACTGTTCCTCAAGCCGTCGACGTCGGTGATCGGTCCACGGGACGCGATCCGACTGCCCGCCCAGTCCCGGCAGGTGGAGCACGAGGCGGAGCTCGCCGTGGTGATCGGACCGCCCGGTGCCCGGCGCGCCGACCGGGCCGCCGCCGAGCGGGCCATCTTCGGCTACACCTGCGCCAACGATGTCACCGCCCGCGACCTGCAGCGGTCGGACGGCCAGTGGACCAGGGCGAAGGGCTTCGACTCGTTCTGCCCGATCGGCCCGTGGATCGTCACCGGGCTGGACGTCACCGACCTGGAGGTCCGCTGCGAGGTGGGTCCGAAGCCGGACGAGATGGACGTACGGCAGCTGGGCCGGACCAAGCAGATGGTCTTCGACGTGCCGACGCTGGTGTCGTACGTGTCACACGTGATGACGCTGCTGCCCGGTGACGTGATCCTGACCGGGACGCCGGCCGGGGTGAGCGAGCTGACCGCCGGCGACACGGTGTCGGTCCGGATCGAGGGCATCGGTGAGCTGGCCAACCCGGTGGTCGCGGCGGACTGAGGCAAACCGCTGCGGTATCCCGATTTGGCGCGCACCATGGGGTCAGGTAGAGTTCTGTCCCGGTGCGGCGAGCACCGATGGGGTATGGGGTAATTGGCAGCCCGACTGATTCTGGTTCAGTTAGTCTAGGTTCGAGTCCTGGTACCCCAGCCACCGATGCCGGAAGGCTCCAGATGGCGTCGGGGTGCTGGTCTCTGTTAGAGTTCGGCACCGTGTCCAACAGGACACAGCAGCACGAAACGGCAGTTTGTACCAGGATAGTTCTGGCCCCGTCGTCTAGCGGCCCAGGACGCCGCCCTCTCAAGGCGGTAGCGCCGGTTCGAATCCGGTCGGGGCTACAGCGCTCAAGGCGCCCTCCTACGGGGGGCGCCTTTTCGTCGGCCCTGTCCGGCTACCCCGCCGCCCGGTCGCCGCTGCCTATAATGCCCGAAACGGCCTGGGCTGCGCAGAGTTACCCGGAGATCAGGGCTTGATCAGAGCACGGCGGGGTGCGGAATCAATGCGGGCTCAGAGCCCGGAGAGCCGTTGGCCGGCGCGGACCACGGCCATGGCGTGCCGCTCACCCGGCCGGCGGCCGAGCCGCTCGATCGGCCCGGAGACGCTGACCGAGGCGATCACCCGGCCGGTGCGGTCCCGGATCGGCGCGGAGACACTGGCCACCCCGGCCTCCCGCTCGGCGACGCTCTGCGCCCAGCCACGTCGGCGCACCTCGGCGAGCGTACGGCCGGTGAACTTGCAGCGGGGCAGTAGCGGCATGACGGCCTCGGGTGGCTCCCAGGCCAGCAGGATCTGGGCGGCGGACCCGGCGGTCATCGGCAGCACCGAGCCGACCGGCACCGTGTCGCGCAGGCCACTGGCCCGCTCGGCGGCGGCGACGCAGATCCGCTCGTCGGCCCGGCGCAGGTAGAGTTGGGCGCTCTCGCCGGTGGCGTCGCGCAGCGCGGCCAGCAGCGGCTCGGCGGCGGTCAGCAACACGTCGGGCGCGGCGTTGGCCAGCTCACCCAACCGGGGGCCGGGCCGCCACCGCCCCTGGGTGTCCCGGACCAGCATCCGGTGGATCTCCAGGGCCTGTGCCAACCGGTGCGCAGTGGCCCGGGGCAGCTTGGTCCGGTCGACGAGTTCGGCGAGGCTGGCGCCGTCCACGCAGGCCGCGAGGATCACCACCGCCTTGTCGAGAACGCCGACACCGCTCATACTGTGTCCCACAAGCCGAAACATACCTCCCAGAATTTAGGATGTCCAGATGGTGGGAGCCACTTCGAAGCAGACATCGCCCAGGACCCTGGCCGAGAAGGTCTGGGACGCGCACGTGGTGCGATCCGCCGCGGGCGAGCCGGACCTGCTCTACATCGATCTGCACCTGCTGCACGAGGTCACCAGCCCGCAGGCCTTCGACGGGCTGCGGCTGGCCGGCCGGCCGGTGCGCCGGACCGATCTGACCCTCGCCACCGAGGATCACAACACCCCGACCGGGTACGCCGACCCGGCGTTCAACGGCCGGCGCGGGGACCTGCTGACCATCAGCGACCCGACATCGCGTACCCAGATCGAGACGCTGCGCCGCAACTGCGCCGAGTTCGGCATCAGGCTGCACGCCCTGGGCGACGACAACCAGGGCATCGTGCACGTCATCGGCCCGCAGCTGGGCCTGACCCAGCCCGGCATGACGATCGTCTGTGGCGACTCGCACACCGCGACCCACGGCGCGTTCGGCGCGCTCGCCTTCGGCATCGGCACCAGCGAGGTCGAGCACGTGCTGGCCACCCAGACGCTGCCGCAGTCCCGGCCGAAGACGATGGCGGTCACCGTCACCGGCGAACTCGGCCCGGGGGTCACCGCCAAGGACCTGGTGCTGGCGCTGATCACCAAGGTCGGCACCGGCGGTGGTCGCGGCTACGTGGTGGAGTACCGGGGCGAGGCGATCCGCCGGCTCTCCATGGAGGGCCGGATGACGGTGGCGAACATGTCCATCGAGTGGGGTGCCAAGGCGGGCATGGTGGCGCCGGACGAGACCACCTTCGCGTACCTCAGGGGCCGGTCGAACGCGCCGCAGGGCGCCGACTGGGACGCCGCCGTGGCCTACTGGTCCAGTCTGGCCACCGACGAGGGGGCGACGTTCGACGCCGAGGTGATCCTGGACGCCAGCGAGATCACGCCGTTCGTGACCTGGGGCACCAACCCCGGGCAGGGCGCCGCGCTGAGCGCCGCCGTGCCCGACCCGGAGCAGTTCGACACCGACGCGGAGCGGGTCGCCGCCCGCCGGGCGCTGGAATACATGGACCTGCGGCCGGGCACCGCGCTGCGCGACGTGCCGGTCGACGTGGTCTTCGTCGGCTCCTGCACCAATGGTCGGCTGGAGGACCTGCGGGTCGCCGCCGATGTGCTGCGCGGGCGCAAGGTCGCCGACGGGGTACGGATGCTCGTGGTGCCCGGATCGGCCAAGGTACGGGAGGCGGCCGAGAACGAAGGGCTGGACAAGGTCTTCGCCGACGCCGGTGCCGAGTGGCGGTTCGCCGGCTGCTCGATGTGCCTGGGCATGAACCCGGACACGCTCAAACCGGGGGAGCGCTCGGCCTCCACCTCCAACCGCAACTTCGAGGGCCGGCAGGGCCGGGGCGGGCGTACCCACCTGGTGTCGCCGCCGGTCGCCGCCGCCACCGCCGTGGTGGGCCGGCTGGCCGCGCCGGCGGACCTCAACTGACCGCCGCTGGACACGCACCACGAGACGGGATCACGACATGGACAAGTTCACCGTGCACACCGGGACCGCCGTCCCGCTGCGCCGTTCTAATGTAGATACCGATCAGATCATCCCGGCGGTGTACCTCAAGCGGGTGACCCGGACCGGCTTCGCCGACGGTCTGTTCAATGCCTGGCGCGAGGATCCGGGATTCGTTCTGAACAATCCTTCGTATTCCGGGGCATCCATTCTCGTCGCTGGCCCCGAGTTCGGCACCGGGTCATCGCGTGAACACGCGGTGTGGGCGCTGCGGGACTGGGGCTTCCGGGCCGTGCTGTCCCCCCGCTTCGGTGACATCTTCCGCGGCAACGCGCTCAAGGAAGGGCTGCTGCCGGTCGAGCTGGGAATGCCCGCCATTGAGGAATTGTGGTCGCTGGTCGAGGCCGATCCGGCCGCCGAGGTGACCGTCGACCTGGCCAGCCGGGAGGTCAGGGCCGGTGCCTCCGGCTGGTCGTTCCCGATCGACGACTTCAGCCGGTGGCGGCTGATGGAGGGATTGGATGACATTGGACTGACCCTGCGTCACGAGTCGGCCATCACCGAGTACGAGCGCGGTCGGTTGTCGTTCAAGCCGGTCGTGGCATAGCGCACAACGCCGAACCGGTCTCTTCCCAACGGGGTTCCCGACGCCGATTCCGCCCCCATCCGGTGGCCCACCAACCGTCCGGCTATACCAACCGGTCGGCTCCGGCCACCGGTTGGGGGCGAATCCGTTACGACACAAGGACTTTTTTCCGGCAGATGTTTGTGTCCTGCCGGTACAGGGCATACCGTGCGCGCAGAATGGCTCGTTGAGTCCAGTTGCACATACGGGAGGGAACTCGTGAACAAGGCAGAGCTCATCGATGCGCTCGCTGCTCGCCTGGGAGACCGCAAGACGGCGACGACGGCGCTCGACGCCGTCTTGGCCGAGGTTCAGTCGGCGGTCACCAAGGGCGACCGGGTGGGTATCACCGGCTTCGGGGTGTTCGAGAAGCGCGTCCGCGCGGCTCGAACAGCGCGCAACCCGCGTACCGGCGAGTCGGTGAAGGTCAAGAAGACCTCGGTGCCGGTCTTCCGGCCCGGCGCGGGCTTCAAGGACATGGTGGCCAGCGGCAAGGCACCGAAGGCCACCGCGGCCAAGTCGACCGCGGCGAAGTCCACGGCGACGAAGGCCACCGCAGCCAAGTCCACGGCGGCCAGGAGCACCGCCCGTGGCGCGGCGAAGTCCACCGGCACGGCCGCCAAGTCGACCGCCACCAAGGCGCCGGCGAAGCGGGCGGCCGGCGGTACGGCGAAGAAGACCGCCGCCGCCAAGACCACCCGGTCCGCGGCGGCCGCGCCGGCCAAGAAGTCCACGGTCAGGAAGACCACCGCGACTCGGTCCACCGCGGCCAAGTCGGCGGCGGCCAAGTCGACCGGAGCCAAGTCGACGGCGGCGAAGAAGTCGCCGGCGAAGAAGGCCCCGGCCCGCAAGCCCGCCGCCCGTAAAACCACCCGCTGAGCCGTCCGGCCACACCGGCCGGACACCACCAGCGCGAAGGCGCCCACCGCCGGTACGGCGGTGGGCGCCTTCGTATATGCGACAGGGCCGCTGACCCGGTCCGCTGGGCCGCCGCAATCGGCCCCGCTAGAGCCGGTCCGCGCCGACCAGCCGCTCCCCGGCGAACGACAACAACCAGCCGCCGCCCTTCGCGGTACGGTGATCCGCCGCCGACCGCCGGGTCAGCACCGTCAACGCGGCCGGGATCACCTTGCCCTGACTGCACACCGCTGCCGGCGTACCGGCCGCCGCCAACTCGCTCAGCCGGCCCGCCGCCGCCAACGCGTTCTCGTCCGGCTGCTGGCCGGCGGCCGGCTCGTCGAACACCGACTCCACTTCGACCGGCAGATCCAGCGCCTGCGCCAGCGGGGCGACCGTCTGCACACACCGCCGGGGCGACGCCGACAGCACCCGACACGGCCCGGTCAGCACCAGCAACGCCGCCAACGCCTGCGCCTGCCGCAGCCCGGCGGTGTCCAACGGGCGGGCACTGTCCGGACCCGGCCAGGTGTCCCGGCTGCCGGCGTGCGCGTGCCGCACCAGGGTGAGCGTCGCGGTCACCGGCGGCAGCTGCGCGAACCCGTGCAGCACCCCGACGTCGTGCCGGTACGTCAACCGCTGCCGCGCCTGCGCCAACGGCAGCCAGCACAGCTCGTCGACCTCGTCGGCGGCGTCAACCGGCACCGGCTCGGACGACGCCTCCACCGCCCGCATCGACCAGTAGTCGACCACCTTCAGGTTGCCGTCCGGCATGGTGTAACGGATCGACGGTAGCCGCACCTGCGGCACCGCCCGGATCCCGGTCTCCTCACCGACCTCCCGGACCGCCGCCACCAACGGACGCTCCGCCGGCTCCAGTTTGCCCTTCGGCAGCGACCAGTCGTCGTGCCGGGGCCGGTGCACCAGACACACCTGCACCGCCCCGCTGTCGTCGGTGCGCCACACCACCCCGCCGGCGGCCCGGACCTCGGTCACGGCAGCCACTTCGTCCGCTGCCCCGCCGCCGCCCGCTCCCAGGCGGTGGCGAACTCCGCCCGCGCCGCACGGATCGCGGCCCGCTCCCGCTCGACCAGCCGGCCGACGGTCACCGCCAACTCGTGGTCGTCCGGGTGCTCGGCCAGCACCTCCTGCCAGGTCTCGGCGGCCACCGCCGCGTCCTGGTGCTCACCGAGCAGGTTCTGCACCTTCGACAACGCCTTCGCCAGCTTCGCCGCGCCACCGCCGATCACCGGCGCCACCGCGTCCACCGCGTACCGGGCCTTCTTGCCGTTGATTCGCACCGCGTGCCAGCGCTCGTCGGATGCGTCCAGGGTCAGATCGGCGGCACCGTCCACACCGCTGCCGCCGAACGCCAACCGGCGCCACGGCTTGGCCACCAGGCGAGGCAGCACCTCGGCCGCCGGGCCGGCCGCCGCCGGGGTCAGTCGCGGCTCCCGGGCCGCCTGCACCAGCATCTCCACCAGGGCAACGTACCGGTCGGAGCGCAGCGTCGCGTCCACCTCGGCCAGTGCCGCCGCCTGCCGGTCGGCGAGCGTCGCGTCGATCAGCTCGACCGCCGCCGACGGTAGCGGCGCCACCGGGTCCGCCCCGGCGGTACGCCGCAACCGGTCCCGCAGCACCTCGGCGTCGCGGGCACCGCCGAGCACCCCGGCGATCCACTTCAGCTCGTCGCGCAGCGCACCCGCCCACTCGCGGTCCACCAACGCCCGGAAGGTCCGCAGGTCGCTGCGCAGCCGCCGGCAACCCACCCGCATCTGGTGCACGGCGGTGTCGTCGTCGCCGACCGGGGCGTGCAGCCGCACCAGCGGGTCGTGCGCCAGGATCCGGGCGACGCCGTCGCGGACCGCCCGGGTGACCACATCGGCGGCGGTCGGCCCGTCCGGCAGGTCCTCGACCGCCGGCAGCTCCGCCGGACCGGCGGCGGCCGCACCCAACGCCCGTACGTGCTTCGGGGTGAACCCGCCGGCAATCGCCCCCGCCGCGACCAATTCGGCCTCGACCTGGTCCAGCAGCGACCGGTTGGCGGCCTTCAGCTCGACCTCCACCTCACGGAACCGCGACCGAATCGTCTTGCCGTCCAACACCGACACCGCGTCGTCGGCCACCTCCACCAGCAGCGCGTCGTCGGCGTCGCGCAACTCCAGCACCGTGCGTACCGTGCGCACCGTCGCGGCCGGCGTCAGCTCCACCCCCCGCGAGTACGCGGTGACCAGCCACACCAGCTCGGCCGGCGGCTTGCCGCGCTTACCGGACCGGCTGATCTCGTGCCGTACGCCGGGCGCGTCGGCGGGTAGCTTCACCGTCCACGGCTTCGAGTCGCCCACCCGGTGGCGCAGCGACACCCCGGCGCGGGCCAGCCGCAGATCCGGGGTGTCGTAGTAGGTGGCGGTCAGCTTCGCCGCCGGCTGCTGCACCAGCCGGCCACCGTCCGGCAGACAGCCGGACAGGTCCGGCACGGTGAAACCCGGCTCGACCTCGTACTTGCGTTCCTCCTCCACCATCGGGCCAGCCTAGCGCCGCCCGCCCGAGGTCGCCGCTGTCGACAGGGCGCCGCCGGCCCGCCGACCGCCGGTGACAGCAGGAGCTATTTGCCGGTGCCGATGAACCGCCGGAGCAGCCGCTCCTGCAGATGCACCAGCGGCCGCTCGTCGGTCGACCGGTGCCGGCTCCAGGTGCCGTCCGGGTGCAGCTCGAACGACTCGCAGTCCGGGCTGAACGCGTCGCTCATCAGCTGGTCCAGCTCGGCGCGGGCCACCGGGTCGGTCACCTGCACCAGCGCCTCCACCCGGCGGTCCAGGTTGCGGTGCATCAGGTCGGAGGAGCCGATCCAGAACTCCACGTCGCCGTCGTTGCCGAACCGGAACACCCGGGAATGCTCCAGGAACCGGCCGAGGATCGACCGGACCCGGATGTTGTCCGACAGCCCCGGCACCCCGGGCCGCAGCGTGCACATCCCCCGGATCAGCAGATCCACCTGTACGCCGGCCTGCGACGCCCGGTACAGCGCGTCCACCAGCTCCTCGTCGACCAGCGAGTTCACCTTGATCTGGACCAGCCCGCCCCGGCCCTCGCGGACGTGGGCGACCTCCCGCCCGATCCGCTCGATCAGCCCGCTGCGCACCCCGTGCGGGGCGACCAGCAGCCGCCGGTACGCGGTCTGCCGGCTGTAGCCGGTCAACACGTTGAACAGGTCGGTCAGGTCGGCGCCGACCTCCGGGTCGGCGGTCAGCATGCCGAAGTCCTCGTACAGCCTGGCCGTCTTCGGGTGGTAGTTGCCGGTGCCGATGTGGCAGTAGCGGCGGATCTGGTTGCCCTCCTGGCGTACCACCAGGGCGGTCTTGCAGTGGGTCTTCAGCCCGACCAGGCCGTACACGACGTGGCAGCCGGCCCGTTCCAGCATCCGCGCCCAGCCGATGTTGGCCTGTTCGTCGAACCGGGCCTTCACCTCGACCAGCACCACCACCTGCTTGCCGGCGGCGGCCGCCTCGATCAGCGCGTCGACGATCGGCGAGTCGCCGCTGGTGCGGTACAGCGTCTGCTTGATCGCCAGGACGAGCGGGTCGGCCGCGGCCTGCTCGATGAACCGCTGCACGCTGGTGGAGAACGAGTGGTACGGGTGGTGCACCAGGATGTCGCCGTCGCGCAGGGTGGCGAAGACGCTGCGCGGCACCTCGCCCTCGACCAGCCGCGGGTGGGTGGCCGGCACGAACGGGCGGTCCTTGAGGTCCGACCGGTCGGAGCTCTCGTACACCTGCCACAACGCGGACAGGTCCAGCAGCCCCGGCACCCGCAGCACGTCGTGGCTGTCCATGTCCAGCTCGCGGACCAGCAGGTCGAGCATGTGGTCGGAGATGGAGGCGGCCACCTCCAGCCGAACCGGCGGGCCGAACCGGCGCTGGGCGAGCTCCCGCTCCAGCGACTGCAGCAGATCCTCGTCGCGGTCCTCGTCGACTTCGAAGTCGGCGTTGCGGGTCACCCGGAACAGGTGGCACTCCACCACCTGCATGCCGGAGAACAGCTGGCCGAGCTGGGCGGCGATCAGATCCTCGACCGGCAGGAACCGGGCGCCCAGCCCTTCCTGGCTGACCACCACGAACCGGGGCACGTTGTTCGGCACCTTGATCCGGGCGAACAGCTCCGGGCCGCCGTCGGGGTCACGGACCGCGACGGCCAGGTTCAACGACCGGCTGGAGATGTACGGAAACGGGTGCGCCGGGTCGACGGCCAGCGGGGTCAGCACCGGGAAGATGTGCTCCCGGAAGTAGGTGCGCAGCCCTTCCCGCTCACCGGTGCTCAGATCGCTCCACCGGATCAGGTGGATGCCCTCGGCGGCCAGCCGGGGCCGGACCTCCTCGGTGAAGCAGCGGGCGTGCCGGGCGACCAGGCCGGCGGTCTTCGCCGCGATCAGCTCCAACTGGGTACGCAGCGGCAGCCGGTCGCCGCCGCGTACCGGCAGCCCGGCCTGCAGCCGGCGTTTCAGCCCGGCGATGCGGACCATGAAGAACTCGTCGAGGTTGCTGGCGAAGATGGCCAGGAACTTGGCCCGCTCCAGCAGCGCCGTCTGCGGGTCCTCGGCCAGCTCGATCACCCGGGCGTTGAAATCGAGCCAGGACAGCTCCCGGTTGAGGAACCGGTCGTCGGGCAGCGGCTGGCGGGCCAGCGTGGCCGGCTCGTCCGGCTCGGCCGGCTCGGCGGTGTCCGACACCGGGTTGGCCGGGTCGGGGGCCTGCACCGGCAGCGGCGCGGCCGGCGCGTCGGTCGCGGACTCCGCCTCCGGCGCCGGCTCGGTGGTCTCCGGTGCTGCCTGCGGTGCCGCCTTGGCCCGCCGGCGGGCGGTGCCGCCTGCTGACTTGCGGGCGCTGCTGGCCGTGGACCTGCGAGCGGTGCCGGCCGTCGATTTGCGGGCGGTGCCGCCGGCCGGTTTCCGGGCGGTGCCGTTCGACGACTGGCGGCGGGCCGGCCGGGGCGTCGCGGTCGCGCCGTCGTCGGCAGCGGGCTGGTCGGCGGCAGACTGGTCGGTGCCGGCGGGCTGGTCAGCGGTGGGCTGGTCGGCTGCGCGGCGCGGACGGGCGGCGGCGCGCCTGGAGGGGGCGGGCGTCACCCGGTAATCATGACCTGATCACGGTGAACTTGGCATAAATTCGCCCGGCTCCAGCTAGCCGAATGTGGGCAACGTGACGCGGTTAACGTGCCCGGACTCGTCACGCTCGATGCGTACCCGCTGACCCAGCCGCAGCAGCCGCAACCCGGAAGCGTCGAACGCGGCCGCCGGGAACGCCAGCTCCGCCCCGTCGTCGAGCAGCACCGTGCCGCTGCGGGTCGCCGGATCGAAGGTGGCCACCGTGCCCTGCATCTCAGCTCACCGACCTGTGTCGCATGTCAGCACGGTACCCGCTGGCGTGCAGCGCGGCGGTGTACCGACCCAGGCCGAGCCGGGCCGCGTCGGCGAGGTCGGCGGCGGTGTCCACGTCGCGGCGCAGCGTCGGCCAGTCCCCGCCGCGCCGGACGGCACCCGACCGTTGATGCCGTACCGCCGATCCGGCACCGAAGCCCGGCCGCAGCGCAGTGCCGACGGCGGCCGCCAGCAGCACCGTGCCGGTGCCGGCGGCGTCCGGGACGAACCAGCGGGCGGCAGCGCCTCCGGTGTCGAGGGCGGCGGCCAGCTCCGCCGGCCGCAACGCCGGCAGGTCAGCGGTCAACGCGGCGACCGGCCGGCCGCCGTCGACCGTCGCGGCCCCGTGCGCCACCGCCGCGTTCAGCCCGCTCACCTCCGGCGCGCCGACCTCCGGGCCGCCGAGGTCTGGGGCGGCGAGCTCCGGGTCGGCGACGGTACGGGCACCGAGCGCGCCCAACGCGGCGTCGGCCGCCGGATCCGAGGTGACCACCACCACCTCGGCGACCAACGGGCAGGCCAGCGCGGCGGCGACGGTGTCGCGGGCCAGGGCCAGCGCCAGCTCCTCATGCGGTACGCCGTCGAGCGCGCCCCGCAGCCGGCTCTTCGCCACCGCGAGCCGCTTGACCGGCAGCACCACCGACCAGGTCGCGTTCCGCACCGCTCCATCCTGCCGGCTGGGCTCGCATTGGCTCTGGCCGGGTCGGACAGGGCATGATTCGCTGCGTCGGTCGGCAAGACGGCGGTCGGGTGCGGTGACCCGGTGGTGGCCAGGGTGGTGGCCAGGGTGCGGTGACGAGGAGGATCGGGTGGCGCGGCGGAAACTGGGCTTCTGGCGACGCTTCATCGTGATGGTGGTCAAACCGACCCTGCTCGCGTGGACGAAGCGGAGCTGGTCCGGGATGCAGCACATCCCCGGCACCGGTGGGGTGATCGTCGTCGCCAACCACATGTCGCACGCCGACCCGATGGTCATCGGTCACTTCCTCTACGAGGCCGGCCGCTGGCCCCGGTTCCTCGGCAAGGCCAGCCTGTTCACCATCCCGGTCATCGGGCGCTGGCTGCTCAAGGTGAAGCAGATCCCGGTGCACCGGGGCAGCGTCGACGCGATCAAGTCGCTGGAGGCGGCGATCGTCGGCGTCGACGAAGGCGGCGCGTTGGTGATCTACCCGGAGGGGACCACCACCCGCGAGCCGGACCTGTGGCCGATGCGCGGCAAGACCGGCGCGGCCCGCCTGGCGTTGACCACCGGCGCCCCGGTCGTGCCGGTGGCGATGTGGGGTCCGCAGCAGATGTACGACCCGCGGACCGGGAAACTGAACCTGCTGCCCGGCCGGAAGGTGACCGTCGTCGCCGGTGAACCTTTCGACCTGAGTAGATGGGCCGGGGTCGAGCCGACCCGGGCGGTGCTGGAGGAGATCACCGAGACCATGATGCTGCGACTGCGGGACATGGTCGCCGAGATCCGGGGCGGCGAGGCCCCTCCGCTGTACACCCCGAGCGCCCGCCGCAACAGCCGGACCACCGGCACTCCGGAGCCGGGACAGTGACCGGGACCGGCCGGGCCGTCGTCCTGGGCGCCGGCTCGTGGGGGACCGCGTACGCCAAGGTGCTCGCCGACGCCGGCGCCGACGTGGTCCTCTGGGCCCGGCGCGAGCAGGTCGCCGCCGCGATCCGCGAGTACGGCACCAACCCCGACTACCTGCCGGCGGTGCGGCTGCCCGACCGGGTCACCGCCACCAGCGACGCCGCCGAGGCGATCAAGGGCGCGGGGCTGGTCGTGCTCGCCGTACCGTCGCAGACGCTGCGCGGCAACCTGGGTGACTGGGCCGCGCACATCGGCCCCGACGCGACCCTGGTCAGCCTGATGAAGGGGATCGAACTCGGCACCACCAAGCGGATGAGCGAGGTGATCGTCGAGACCACCGGGGTCGGCCCGGACCGGGTGGTGGTGGTCTCCGGCCCCAACCTGGCCGCCGAGATCGCCGCCGAGCAGCCGGCCGCCAGCGTCGTCGCCGGCACCGACACCGCGCGCACCGCCGCCGTGCAGCAGGCGATGCTCACCGGCTACCTGCGGCCGTACACCAACGACGACGTGATCGGCTGCGAGCTGGGCGGAGCGGTGAAGAACGTGATCGCCCTGGCGTACGGCATCGCCACCGCGATGCGCCTCGGTGACAACACCAAGGCCACCCTGATCACCCGGGGGCTGGCCGAGACGGCCCGGCTGGGGGTGGCGCTCGGTGCCGACCCGCTGACCTTCTCCGGGCTGGCCGGCCTCGGTGACCTGGTCGCCACCTGCTCGTCGCCGCTGTCGCGCAACCGGACGTTCGGCGAGCACCTGGGCCGGGGGGAGACCCTGGAACAGGCGCAGGCCGCCACCCGGCAGACCGCCGAAGGGGTGAAGAGCTGCCTGTCGATCCGGGACCTGGCCCGCGCGCACGGGGTGGAGATGCCGATCACCGAGCAGGTGGAACGGATCTGCCACGAGGGCCTGGACCCGCGTACCGCGTTGACGCTGCTGATGACGCGGGCCACGAAACCGGAATAGGCTCTGCCGCCGGCCGGCGGCGTTGGTCAGGATGAAGGCCATGACCGCTACTTCCCGCGACCCGGGGTACGGCGACGGCACCCGGTGCGTTGCCGCCGGGCTGCCCGAGCCGACCCCCGGCCAGCCGTTCCTGCCCGGCCCGGTGTTCGCCGCCCCGTACCACTTGGACCCGGTGACCGGGCCGGCGCCGGACCGCGACGGCTACGCCCGGGAGGACAACCCGACCCGGCGGGCGCTCGAATCGGCCATCGGTGACCTGGAAGGCGGCGACACGCTCGTCTTCGCCAGCGGCCAGGCGGCGATCACCGCGCTGCTGCTGACCACGCTGCGGCCCGGCGACACGGTGCTGCTGCCCGCCGACGGCTACTTCACCGTGCGGGCGTTGGCCGCCACGGTGCTGGAGCCGATCGGCGTCACCGTGCGGCTGATGCCGACCGTCGGGCCGTACCCGGACTTCGCCGGGGTGCGGCTGGTGCTGCTGGAAACCCCGGCCAACCCGGGGCTGGACGTCTGCGACGTCGCCGTGCTCGCGGCGGCGGCGCGCGACGCCGGGGCGCTGGTCGCGGTCGACAACAGTGCGCCGACCCCGCTCGGGCAGCGGCCGCTGGACCTGGGCGCGGACATCGTGGTCGCCTCCGGCACCAAGGCGCTGACCGGTCACTCGGATCTGCTGCTCGGCTACCTGGCGACCCGCTCGGCGGCGGCGCTGGCTGATGTGAAGCGGTGGCGCAAGCTGACCGGGTCGGTGCCGGGCCCGTTCGACTGCTGGCTCGCCCACCGGTCACTGGCCACCCTGGACCTGCGGCTGGCCCGCCAGTCAGCCAACGCGGAAGCGGTCGCCGCCGCGCTGGTCGGGCGTGGTGACGTCACCGGCGTACGCTGGCCCGGCCTGCCGACCGATCCGTCGTACGCGGTCGCGGCGGCGCAGATGCGGCGCATCCCGGGGATCGTGTCGTTCGACCTGGACGACGCCGACCGGGTCGGCCGGTTCCTGACCGCGTCGAAACTGGTGTCGGCGGCCACGTCGTTCGGTGGTCTGCACACGGCCGCCGACCGGCGGGCCCAGTGGGGTGACGACACGTCACCGGGCTTCGTCCGGCTCTCCTGCGGCATCGAAGACACTGTGGACCTAGTGCGCGACATCACCGCCACCCTGGACGCCACCTGACAGACTCGGCCCCGTGGGAGCCAGCGCACGGGAAGCGGGATCCGGGTGACGGAGCAGGAGCCAAGTGGAGGCCCGCCGTCCGGCTACCGGCGGCTGGCGGTCTACCGGCTGAGCGTCTGGTTTCTGCGGTCGATGGCCGTGGCGTTGCCCTGCATCTTCATCTGGCCGCAGGTCTGGTTCGTGTTGCCAATCGTCATCGTGTTCGGGCTGATCGTGACGTCGCCGCTGCGCTACCTGGCCCACTTCGAATGGAGGATGCCGATGCTCGACCTCGATGCGTCAGTGCTCAAGGACGCGTTGGACGTACGGTACTGGTGAAATCTGGGATAGAGGTGCGGTCATGTCGAGCCTGTTAGTGGTAGCCACACTGCTCCTGGGGACCAGCCTCATCGGGGCGGGCTTCGTTATCCTCCTTATCGGAGGTGTGCCAGTGCTGGCTGGCTTTCAGCGCCGAGATCTCGGATTGATGTACCTCCTTCCGGGGATAGGAATTATTCTGCTGCAAGCCGCGAGGTTCGCAGACGGCACTGTGGCGCTCCTCTTCTTCCTCGCTGGGCTTGGGGTAGTCATCTGCGGCGGCACGTTGGCGATTTACTGCTCATGGCTGGCCTGGGGCAGGGGCCGGCGAGAAGATTTTCGTACTCCCGCGAGATGACGTATCAGGTGAGAGGTTCCGTCGTGGTTACCCGGGACGCCAATGGGAATGTCGGGACCTCTGGTGGCTATAGCGTGACGGCATATGAATCCTGGAGCTTCGACAGAAGTGAAAAGTTGCAAGGGGTCCCTTTTAGTGGACCCGCCGACGCTGCCGGTTTTGGATTGGCCCGCGAGTTCGCGGTGGTCGGGACGAGCGGTTATCATTCCTGGTAGGGTCAGTTGTCCGATTCCAAGGAAGGCCAATTGTGTCATGCGCGAAGGGGCGGATTTGAAGCGACTAGTCTTGACGGCGGTCTTAGCCTCGATCCACCGATGAAGGTTGGACCGGCAGGACCCCGGATGTAGAAAGTGCCCTCTG
>NZ_JBHMIO010000010.1:0-141241 GCF_048060275.1 Micromonospora sp. LOL_015 | reverse complement strand
GACATAATCGTCAAGTGTCGATGACTGCCGTCAAGTCCTATTGAGTCCACGGATTGAGGCTAAGAAGAAGACGTACTCCATCTTTGGCCCGCCGATCGACCGGTACGACATCCGCCAGTCCGAAGCCGACGGCGCCACGGTGCCAATCGTCTACGAGGGACGAACTATCGGCGGCGGAGTGCGGGACGCCGACGACATCGACGAGTTTATCGACCTGTACGGGCTGACCCCGGCGCAGACCGAGGAGCTCAAGCAGCGGTACGCCACCAAGCGGCACGTCGCCGAGGCCGAACAGCTCATCGCCGCGAAAGCGGCCAACATGCTGCGCCATTATGTCGACGTGGTGCTGCCCAACGGGTTTAAGGCCCAGGTCGTGGCGACGAGCCGCCGCGCCGCCGTCCGCTACCGCACCGCATTCCTGGCCGCTCGCAAGGCCCTCGTCGCGGAACTGGACAACCTCGATCCGGCGTATCGGACCGATGACGCCCTCGACCGCATCGACCGGATGCCCGCCAAGCGGGCGATGCTGGTGCGGGCATGGCGGTACCGTGACGTCATCGCCCAGCTCGACTTCGTGCCGGTGATCTCTGCGGCGCAGAACGACAAGGCTGACATCGCGGCCTGGACCAGCGGCCACGACCAGGTCATCGAGGACTTCAAGGACAAGAAGCTGCCACTGCCGGAGGTGCCCGCGGCTCAGGCCAGCCCGGTGGCCATGCTGATCGTGAACGCGATGCTGCTGACCGGCTTCGACGCCCCCCGCGAACAGGTGCTGTACCTGGACAAGGCGATCCGGGAAGCCGACCTGCTGCAGGCCATCGCCCGGGTCAACCGCACCGCGCCGGGTAAACATTGCGGCTACATCGTCGACTACTACGGTGTGGCCCACCACCTCGCCGAGGCACTGGAGGCGTACGCGGCCGATGACATCGACGGCGCGCTTACCAGCCTCAACGACGAGGTACCGCATCTGGCCGCCGCCCACGCCGCTGTCCGGCAACTCTTCCCCGGCATCAGCAACTTCGACAGCGTCGCGGTTCAGGACGCCTGTGTGAACGCGCTCGCCGACGAGCGGCTTCGGGCGCGGTTCGAAACCGCGATGAAGGCGTTCACCCGCAGCCTGGAGATCGTGCTGCCGTCAGAGAAGGCGCTGCCATTCGGCGCCGACGCGAAGGCGTTCGGGACCATCGCCCTGCTCGCGCGCCGGCGCTACCGCGACCACACATTGTTCGACATCCGGGTGTACGGCGAGAAGGTCCGCACCCTGATCGACGCGCATGTGCAGGCGCTCGGGATCGCCCAGAAGATTCCGCCGATCTCCATCACCGCCGCCGACTATGCGGAGAAGGTGAGCGGGCTAGCCAGCCCGCGCGCCAAGGCGTCGGAGATGGAGCACGCGATCCGTCACTACATCAGCGAGCATATGGATCGCGACCCGGCCCACTACCGGCGGCTCTCCGAGCACCTGGAGCAGATCCTGGTCGAGTTGAAGGACCAGTGGGAGCAGCTCGCCCTAGCCCTTGCCGACTTCCTGCCGGCGGTAACGGCCGGACGTACCGAGGCCGCCGACGGCCTGGACCCCCACACCGAGGCGCCGTTCCGCGACCTGATCGCCCAGGCACTCGCCGAGCACGACCGACCGGTCACCCCCGAACGTGCCGGCCCGCTGCGGCAGGCCACCACCGACGTTGTGCATTTGATCAAGGATGATGTTCGACTGGTCGGATTCTGGGACAACGCGCACAAGCGCGAACAACTGCGCCGCAAGGTCATCCAGCGGCTGGACGACACCCGTCTGGCGGACGGCAGCGACCTGTTCAACTACGCCTGGCTGCGGCCGCTCGCCGATCGGCTGCTCGAACTGGCGAAGCACAACCATCACCGGCTGGTGTCCGCGCCATGACCGTAGCCGAGGCGCTGCCCGACACTATGCTCATCGGCGACCTGCAGTTCGAGGTCACCGAGTCGCCGCGGCGTGCCACGGTCGGGATCACCGTCGACCGCGACGGATCGTTGCAACTGCATGCCCCGGCCGGCTGCCCGGCCGACGCGCTGGCCGCTTGGGCATACACCAAGCGCATGTGGGTCTACCGCAAGCTCGCCGAGAAGGACCTGCTGCTGTCCGCTCGGCCGGCGAAGGAGTTCGTCAACGGGGAGGGTTTCGCGTACCTCGGCCGCAGCCACCGCCTGCTGATCGGGGACGGCGACCGGGTACGCATGGAACGCGGGCGCATCGTCCTGCCGCGTACGGTCACCGGGCAGGCGCGCACGGCCCTGATCGGGTGGTACCGCTATCGTGGGCGGCAGTGGTTGCCGGGTCGACTGCGTCCCTGGGCTGACCGCATGGACCTGCATCCGTCCGCACTTGACGTCCGGGACCTGGGCTACCGGTGGGGCTCCCTCGGCAACAACGGCCGGCTCAACATCCACTGGGCGACGCTTCAACTACCACCCAGCCTTGTCGATTACGTGCTGGTGCACGAACTCTCCCACGTCGCCCATCCGCAGCACACGTCCGCTTTCTGGGCGACCGTCGAACGCGCCCTGCCTGACTTCGAACGCCGCAAGCAGGATCTACTCGTCGCGGGTGCCGGGCTCTGGCTTGGTTGATAGGTCGGACCGACCGGCGCGACCCGCTCCTTCTACCGATCCGGTGCGTCGCTCATAGCCCGCCTTCTCCGCCGACGGACCGGCGGTAGCCAGCTGCCGGCCGCCGGGCTGCCCCGGGCCTGCTTGGGCTCCCGGCGGAGCGCCCGCGAATCAGTCGTATCCCTGCGTCGGCTCTACTTCGCCCGGGTCCGTTGGCGCGGACATCAACAGCCTGCGGACATGTCTTTCGGTTACCCCAAGGTGCGTGGCTATGTCCGCTGTGCTCGCGTCCGGATGTTCTGCTCGCATCTTCAGCACGGCCTCGAAAGCCCTCCTGTTTCGGCGTCCGCGTCCGGCCCGCCCCTGGTGCCGGGACGTCTCCGAGGTCCTCGCCGCTGCGGAGATGTCGATCGGCGAGGCAGGGTGGGGTGCTTTCCCGGCTTCTTGAACGGAATCGGTGGGAGCCGCACCGTCGGGCTTGCCGGCATCGTGGTCGGAGGCTGTCGGGGCCGGCGTGCGCCGGACACGGGAAAGCATCTCTACCACCAAGAGCAGGGCGACGGCGGGCCAGGCGGCAACAATGCGAGCGCCGAGGGCGGGTTGAGCTGCGGCGATGTTCGCCGCGACGCTCGCGCCTACGCCTGTGAGGAAGGCGATCCGGGCCGACCATCGCACGCGCCGCCCTGCGCGCCTGTCGTCCACCATCGTCGTTGAGGCGACGATGAGCATCCCGTCGACCGACAGCGGCAATACGTAGGCGACCTCGGGACGCTCGCCGAACTCCAAGGCCACGGCGACCATATGGCTCCACGACGACCAAGCGGCGATCCCGGCCACGGCCACCGTGCTCACGTCGCGGGCGATCCGGGTCGGCGTCACCGGACCACCCCCGGACCGAGCCGATGTTCGATGGCCCGGACCTCAACGGGGTCCACAGCCGGACGTCCATCTATGTCCAGCCGCGTCTGGACATCGGCCCACCGCCGCCACCGGCGGACCACCTCGTCGACCTCCAAGCCCGTCGCCTCGGCGATGTCCACCGGGTCCGCGCCGGCCCGCAGAGCGGCGTGGATCATCAAAGGCTGCCAACTCGTCCACCGGGACACCACCGCTGCGGACAACGCCAGCTCCGCGAGGACGTCATCGCGACCGGATCCCGGCGTCCAGGCGACAGCATGGTCATGAAGATCGAGAAGGAGCTTGAACGGGTTGATCTCCTGGGCGTCGACGAACCGCACCGGCGGTTCGGCCCGGCGAGCCGGGGTCATCGGGCACCGCCCGACGTCCGTGAGCTGGGCAAAGTCAGCGGCAGCGGGTCACCGGCGATGGTCGTCGGTTGGTTCGCATGGTGGTACCTCCGGCCCACTACCAGGTACAGCGTTCCGCGAACCGGATCCGGTTCTCGAGTGTTGCCGGTTGACGCCATGGGCCATTTGCATCCACAGCGGACTGCCGCCCAGCGACAGCACCACGGCGGCGAACAGGACGGCGGCCGGAGACCGGGGAGGGGGACAGAGGCGCTCGGGGCACCAACCACATCGTGCAGCGCAGCCCGGACGGCAGCAAGCCGGGGTTACCCGAACCTGTAAATCACGTTCGTTGACGTGCGCGACGTCGCCGCCGCCCGCGCGCTGGCCATGACCACGCCCGGTGCCGCCGGCCAGTGGTTCCTGCTCTCCGGCGGCCCGGCGATCGCGATCAAGCAGGTCGGCGTCCTATTAGAGGCCAACCTCGGCGACGCGGACAAGCGGGTGCCCGCCCGAACCATACCCAATCCCGTCGTGCGGGTGGCGGCCCTGTTCAACAAGGCGTTCCGGGGCGATCCTCGCCGCCGCAACCACCGTGCCCGACAAGGGTTTTGGTCAAGAAGTGAGGGGGTGCCGGCAGTGACCCGCCCACAGGTCACCGCCAGCTTTCCCGGCGCCGCTGCAGACCGTCGAGGATCAGGTCGAGCCCGACGTCGAACTCGGCCGCATAGGAGTAGCCGGGTGCCAGCGCCCGATGAACGATCATCTCGGCGAGATGCGGCAACTCGTCGCGGGGCAGTTGCTCCAGGATCGCGCCCGCCACCTGGGTGACCTCGGCGGACGAGGTGAACGGCAGGCTGAGTTCCTGCAGGGTGAACCCGTAGACGTAGCTGTCCAGCATGGAGAGCGAGTGCGCCGCGCCGGCGATGGAGAAGCCACCTGCACGCAGGCAGCCCAGCACCGCGTCGTGGTGGCGCAGGGTCGCCGGGCCGGGGTTGGTCCGGGAGTCCATCAGACCGATGGCCCACGGGTGTCGGATCAGCGCCGCCCGCATCGAAGCCGCCCGGTCCCGCATCGCGGCACACCAGTCGACCCCGTCCGCCGGTAGGTCAATCTCACCGAACACGACATCGACCATTCCGTCGAGGATCAGGTCCTTGTTGCGGAAGTGGTGGTAGAGCGACATCGCCTCGACGCCGAGCCGCTGCGCTAGCCGGCGCATGCTCGGCACCCCCGAGCCGGCCTCGTCGGCCAGCGCGACCGCTTCGCGCAGCACCAGGTCCCTGGTGAGCGCGGTGCGCCGGTTCCCGGGCGTACCGGCTGGCTCTGTGCCCACGTGATCCTCCTGCCGTCAGCCGCTCGGACCTCTTGACAACCTTACACCGCAAGGCTGTACCTTACAGCGTAAGCCAAACGTGGTACGGGGAATTCGAGAGACAGGAGCGGGACCATGGAACCGATCGGCACCGACGGAGTCGGCCAGCCAGGTGCGGGCCGGCGGATCTGCGTCGTCGGCGCGTCCGGGAAGCTCGGGCGGTACATGGTGCGGCACGCGCTGGAGCGCGGGTACGAGGTCGTCGCCGTGTGCCGTGAGAAGAGCGTGCCCAAACTGTCCGAGTTCGACGGTCGGATCACCGTGGTCCCCGGTCCGACCAACTCCCGTACGGTCATTGCCCGGGCGGTGCGCGGCTGCGACGCTGTGCTCACCGTGCTGGTGCCGTGGGGGGTGCAGAGCTACGCTTCGGGCACCGCGCAGGCGGTGCTCGACTACGCCGAGCCCGGTGCCCGGCTGATCTTTTCCTGCGGTTGGCACATCACCCGCGACGGCCGGGACGTCTACCCCCGGGGGTTCAAGCTCTACACGACGATCTTCGGCTGGCTGGCAAAGCTGCTGCGGGTGGTGGACGTCGACGACCAGGTGCAGGCCTGCCAACGGGTCTTCGCCAGCGGCACCGACTGGACCGTCGTACGCGGCAGCGACCTCGAGGAGGGCGACAGCCAGGGCCTGCCGGTGTGGAGCCGGCATGTGGGTGACCCGGTGCTGGCCAGCAACCTGACCCGGCGCATCGACTACGCCAGGTTCATGGTCGAGGCCGTGGACGACGACACCCTCATCCGGCAGGCTCCGGCCATCGTCGGTCGGCTGACTCCGTCCGCCCTCGCCCATGCCGGTCTACCGCAGTGACAGGCGTGGCCCAGCCGGCACCGACCACCGCGAACGACGCCCAGTGGCGCAACGGTGATCCGTCGTCCCGCGACCGCCGCATCGCCCGCCGCAGCGCCTCGCCCACCGGTGCCCCGGTACGGACAATCCGGTTCGGCGCCGCAGCCGAGCTGCTACGTCGACGCGGTTGAGGCCGGTACGCCGGCGTACCGGCTCGCCGGCCCGGTGTCCGAGGTCGGACAGGGCTGCGACGGCGGTCTCAGGATCCCTGTCCTACTCGGTCAGCGGCGTGGTGGTCGGGATAGCGTCCGGATTGCCCGGCGGGGACGCCCGCAGGTATCCCATCGTCACCGACGGTCGTCGCGACCACCTGCGCCGGCGCGCGCAGCGTGCCACGCGGCGGCGCTCCCGCCGGCAGCGCGCCGACGACAGCCACCGTCCGCAGGTGACACCAACCGGTGGTCGGGGTCTGGGACAGCCGTGCCAACTCGGCCCGGACGACTGTCTCTGGCGGTGTCTCTCGACCGACAACGGAGGTGGCGATCAGGTGCTGACCGGGCGGTGCGTGGTCCGGTGCCGCCTGACTGACCACGACGGTGTTCGTGACCGGCCTGCGGCGGTGCCCGTCGAGCAGCAGGGTCGTCTCCGCCACCGGCGGCTGGTCGGCGGCATGATAGTTGGTGGTCAGCTGGCGCATCCGTACCGGCGAGACCGACTGGATCAGCCGGGCGGCCGCCGGTGGATCGGTCGCCACGATAGTCCACTGGCAACGGGTGCGCACCAGGCCAGGCTCGATCGCCGATCGTCTCCGCTCGGGTGAGCAGCCGGCGGGACCGGCCAGGGCGTACCGCACCAGCAGCCGACCGAGTCGGAGCCGGTCCGGCAGGGTGCCGACACCGGTGAGCAGCGTCGCCGGCTGCGGAGAGTCGGCGGGCTTCCGCAAGCCCAGTGAGCCCGGCACCGACTATGACGGCTTCCGCCACGACGGCCATCCGTGAAAGCTCCCCCGTTTGGACTCGAACCAAAAACCTGCCGGTTAACAGCCGGCTGCTCTGCCAATTGAGCTACGGGGGACCGCTGCGTAGCCGGTACCGGATCTCTCCGGCCGCCTAGCGACGGAACAAGAGTACAGGACGCCAGCGCCGGATGGGCGACCGGGTTCGCTGCCCCGGACCGAACGGGTCCACCGTCTCGGACCGGCCGGGTTCGCGGCACGGCCCGGCGGTCGAGCTCCCAATAAGAAACTAAGAAACCTATCGAAACGGACAAAAGACCGAGTTGTCTGCGCTGACGCGTGAGAAGGGAGCAGGATGGGTAGACAGCACCGGACAGATGACGAAGGCACGACCGGGTCACTCATCGGCCAGCCGGCACCGAACCGGACCGACGGCCGACGGGTACACCGGGTCAGGTACGGAAGGAGCCGCTATGCGCGGAAAACTTTGGTTCATCGGCGGGGTGGCCGTGGGTTTCGTCCTGGGCGCCCGCGCCGGTCGGGAAAAGTACGACGAGCTGGTACTCAACGCACGCAAGGTGATGGACCACCCGACGGTGCAGGAGGCCGCCGGGGTGGCGCAAGCTCAGGCCAACCGGATCTACGCGGAGGGCCGGGAGCGGCTCAGCCACACCCGGCTGGCCGAACGCCTCAACGGCCACGACCACCTCACCACCCCCGACAGCAGTCTCGCCGACGCCGGGATGGGCACGGCCTCCTCGCCCGGGTCCACCGGTGCGACGACGGCCGGGAGCAAGCCAGGCAAGGGCACCGGGCCCGGCGGCAGCGCCAGCTGACGCCGGCACACCATCGAGAACGCGGCGTACGCGTGGGCCGGTCACCCCCGTTGACGGGGGTGACCGGCCCACGGTCGTACCGGTGTGTCGCCGCCGCTGGTGCGGCGGCGGCCAGGTCAGTCCCGGCTGCTGGAGAACGCCGCGTCGAACGCCGCCGCCGGGGCGTCGAACGCCTGCTGACGGACGAACCGCAATGCCTCGGGAGCGCCGACCAACCGGTCCATCCCGGCGTCCTCCCACTCGACCGAGATCGGTCCGTCGTAGCCGATGGCGTTGAGTGCCCGGAAACAGTCCTCCCACGGCACGTCGCCGTGCCCGGTGGAGACGAAGTCCCAGCCCCGACGCAGATCCGCCCAGGGCAGGTGGGAGGCGAGCCGGCCGCGCCGACCGTCGCCGGTACGGACCTTCGCGTCCTTGCAGTCGACGTGATAGATCCGGTCGGCGAACTCGAGGATGAAGTTGACCGGGTCCAGTTCCTGCCAGACGAAGTGCGACGGGTCCCAGTTGAGGCCGAACGCCGGGCGGTTGCCGATCGCCTCCAGGGTGCGGCGGGTCGTCCAGTAGTCGTAGGCGATCTCGCTTGGGTGCACCTCGTGGGCGAACCTGACCCCGACCTCGTCGAACACGTCGAGGATCGGGTTGAACCGGTCCGCGAAGTCCTGGTAGCCGCGTTCGATCATCTCCGGCGGTACCGGCGGGAACATGGCCAGGGTATGCCAGATCGACGAGCCGGTGAAGCCGATGACGGTGTCGACGCCGAGCTTCGCAGCGGCCCGGGCGGTGTCCTTGATCTCCTCGGCGGCGCGCTGACGGACGCCTTCAGGTTCCCCGTCGCCCCAGATCCGGGCGGGCAGGATCCCCTGGTGTCGCTCGTCGATCGGATGGTCGCAGACCGCCTGGCCGACCAGGTGGTTGGAGATTGCGTACACCTTGAGGTTGTACCTGGCCAAGGTTTGCAGCTTGCGTTCGACGTAGTCGTCCTCGGTCAGCGCCCGGTCCACCTCGAAGTGGTCGCCCCAACAGGCGATCTCCAGGCCGTCGTAGCCCCACTCCGAGGTCAGCCGGCACACTTCCTCGAACGGCAGGTCGGCCCACTGGCCGGTGAAGAGCGTGATGGGTCGCGCCATGGTCCTTCTCCCGTTGTCGTCACTGGGATTCCAGCCCACGCCACAGGTGCGGCGCGTGGTTGGACCGGTGCGAGGTGACGGCCCGATGAGCTACGGCGTGGAACTGCCTGGTCGTGGTACACCGATCGGTGGCGCAGGCAGCGAACACCGGCCGGCTGGTCACGGCGGCACCCGGCACGGTCACCGTGCGGCGCGGCGCTTCCCGACCGGGCGGGTTGCGCCTCCCGCCCGGACACCGGCCCGGGTACGGGCCTGCCCGCACCACTCTAGGCCGGTTGCCGGCCCGCGCGATAGAGGCAGCCGAGGTACAGGCCGACAGGGTACGACGCTAGCGGGGTACGAGCCTGGCTGGTCAGTAACCCCACTCGGCAAGCGGCTTCTCCAGCACCCGGTCCACTGCAGCCAACTGCTCCGGACTGAGTTCCCGGTGGTACGCCGCCCCGCGACCGCTGTGGAACTCGTACCGGCGGAAGCCACGCTCGAACGCGGACGACCAGTCGAGGCCGAGAAAGTCGAGCATCCGGGCCACCTCGTCGCGCGGTGCGACCAGCAGGTCCTCGTACCGTACGTCCAGCCATTGGCCGGCCGGGTGGCTGGCCCGAGCCTCGGCGAACGCGGTCATCAGCATCTTCCAGCCGAGCGCGGCCAGCACCGGAAACGACCGGTCGGCTTCTTCCCACTCGGCCCGCAGGTCGGCCGGCAGCGGGCCGAGAAACCAGTTGTCCGGCCCACGCCAGCCGTCCCACCAGCCCATCTGCAGCCACGAGTTGGCCACCGCCCGCCCGTCGCGGACCACGTTGACCACCCGCAGATCCGGGTACGCGGCATGCAGCCAACCGGTGCGGGGCCAGCCGGTGACGTGTTGCAGCAGCACCTGGCAGCCCTGCCGCTCGACCCGGCGGTCGAAGAAGGCGCGCAGCCGCTGGCCCACGTACGGGGTGAGGTCGTCGGCCCGCAGATCCCGGCACGGCCTGGAGTAGCCGGCCATCACCTGCCGGTCGATCAGCCGGTACGCCTCGGACGGCGCCACTCGCAGCCGGCCGCGTTCCAGCAGGCGACGGCTGTGCCCGAGCGAGGTCATACCGGCCGGCCGGGGCGTCGAGCGGCGGTAAAGCCGGCCGTTGCGGCGACCGGCCAGGTTGAGCCGGGGCAGCTTGTCGTCCAGCCCGGACACGAAGCCGACGGCCGGGTGCCGGGCCAGGATCTCCTGGACGAGGGTCGATCCGCACCGTCCGGTACCCACGACGACGGACAGCATCGGGTCAGCCTTCCTTGCTCGGTGTCGTGGCCGGGACCGGCCCGCCCTGGGTCCTGGCCGGAGGCACAGCCGGGGCCGGGGGCGCTGCGGGACGCCGTACCGGGTAGCCGAAGCGGCGCAGCAGCGGCAGCGTCACCGCGGTGACCACCGCGAACGACCGGCCGGGCAGCGCCCAGACCCATTCGGCGTCGTCGCTGACCGGGACCGCTCCGGTACGGTGCCGCGCTGGGTTGCCCGCCACCGAATGGGTGGGGGCCAGAGTGACCCGGCCTTCGGCGTCCACCGGCAGCCCGGCCGGATCCAGCCCGGCGAACAGCGCGATCCGGCGTAGCTGACCGGCCGGGTCGGCAACCACGTCCTCGTAGCGGATCCGCAGGTAGCGGTCGGGTCCGGCGGCTTCGAAGAACCGTGCGGTGGCGGCGTTCCACACCCGCCACAGCAGAGCCGCCTTCCACACCGGCGGGCGGCTCATCAGCTTGCGGTCCGCCGCGCCGTCCAGTCCACGCCGACGGCGCCAGGAAAAGGCGGTGCCGCGCGGGTCCCGAACCAGGTGCAGCACCCGCAGGTCGATGCCGGGCAGGTCACGCAGCAACGCACCGTACGGTGGCAGCTTCGACGAGTCGACCACCACCACCGGCCCGTCGCCGCTACGACTCACCTGGCGGGCGACCGCCGGATAGACCGCTGCGATCGCGGCATCGTCGGCGTGGTGCGGCACGGCCCGCCGGCCTGCGCCGGCCCGGCGCAGCATGGCTGGCAGGTCCCGCATCCGCAGCCTGGTCCGCAGTCGTCGGGCTATGCCGGCGGCCGCCGAGCCGGCAGCAAATGCCGGACCAGCAGCAGCTGCCAGCTCGGCGGTGACCGCCTGCCAGACCGGACACGCGTTGAACGGCGCGCCGCAGCCGCAGGGACGGTTGTCGACCATCCCGCGCTGCCAGAGGTAGCGCAGCTCGCCAGCGGCGAAACAGCCGTCCAGCTGCCCCAGGACGGTGGTGATCAGGGTGCTGCCGCTGCGACCACTGCCGGCCAGGTAGAGCACCCGGACCGGAGGACTCGTCGGGCCGTACGCGCCAGCGGCAGAGGGCGTACCGGCAGCAGGGGGCGTACCGGTCATCGTCGGGTTCCGGCCGGGGCGGTCAACGCCGCGGCCAGATAGGCGTCGCGGAGCCGGTTCAGGTGCAGGTCGGGCGTGAAGTCACGGTCGATCTTGTCCCGGGCGGCCCGGCCCATCGCGTACGCCCGGTCCGGATCGGCGATTAACCTGCCCAGCGCGTCGCCGAGCGCCGCCGGGTCGTCGGCCGGGACGGTCTCGCCATCGACGCCGGGACTGATCAGCTCCGGCAGCCCACCAAGGTCGGTGCCGACCACCGGCACGCCGCAGGCGAACGCCTCGAGCACCGCCATCGGCTGGTTCTCGTGCCAACGGGACGGCACCGTGACCGCCGCCGAGGACCTGATCAGGTCGTGTAGCCGGGACTTGTCCAGCCGGCCGTGGAACCGCACCCGGCCGGGTGCCACCCGGTCGGCGAGGGCCCGGACCGCAGGCAGTGCGGGGCCGTCGCCGGCCACGTGGACGGGCACCTGCCGGGGCAGCCGGGCGGCCGCCTCGACCAGCGTGTCCACCCCCTTCTCAGCGGAGATCCGGCCGGCGAAGACCACTCCCCCGCCCGGCGAGTCCTTCACCGCCACGGCAGCTGTGTCTACGAAGTGGTTGATCACCCGGAGCCGGTCCGGGTAGACGCCGGCTCGGCGCATCACGTCGGCGAGGAACCGGCTGGGACTGACGAACACCCCGACCGGACCATATGCCTGTGACTTTCTGTGTATCCACGACTCCACAGCGAGTAGCGTACTGGCGGTTGCCGATCCGTCCTTGCACCTGCGCCGCGCGGCGTGGAGCGGACCTCCATCGACGCACGCCTCACAGACCTTCCCCCGGTCCAGCAGCTGGTAGCTGGGGCAGGCGAGCTTGTAGTCGTGCATGGTCAGCACGCACGGCACCCCGACGTCGCGGGCGGCGGCGAGCACCGACGGAGACAGCTGGTGGTAAATGTTGTGCAGGTGGATGATGTCCGGCCCAAAGTCCTCGATCACCCGGGTCAGGCCGCGGCGGCTCGCCGGCGACCAGATCATCCGACCGGCGACGGCCAGCCGGGGGCGCAGTCCGCGCGGCGCCGGTTCCAACTCGACGTGCGGCGGGAAGTGCCGGGCGTACGGCAACGGCCCGTCGTTGTCCGGGTGGGTCATCCCGAAGTACGCAACCTCGTCCCCGGCGGCGCGCTGCAGATCGGCGAGGTCGATCAGATACCCCTCAGCGCCACCCCGACGGTACAGAAACTTGTTCACATGGAGGACACGCATCAGTCCGGCCCGCTCGCTCGATACCGGGGTGTGGCCACCCGGTTATGGTGGCGCAGGGCTCCCGCCCTGGCTGCTGCCTCACGCTATGCACCCACGCCGGGTTAGTCCAGTACCGAATCGCCAACTAGCTGATCGGATGATCTTGTGTGGCTGACCAGCCTGCGTTCTGGCGTTTCGCCCCGATCCGTGAGTAGCCTGACCGCGGCCCGACCTCGCCCCAGCCTGGCCACAGCGGCTGGTGACGTACCCGAGGAGGACCGGTGAACAACGACGAGCCTTCCACCCTGGCCTGGACCGCGCGGCGAATCGCCCGGCACGCCCGATGGTTCCGCACCGAAGGACTCCGCCGCCTCGTCGAGGAGGACCGGCTCAACCCGGTCGACCGGGTCACCACCGCGTGGACCAAGCTGCGCTGGCGACACCAGCACGGCGTACCCCGTGGTCAGGCCACCCCGGTCTACCTGGTCGGCCTGCAGCGGTCCGGCACCAACATGCTGGTCCGCGGGCTGGAGAACATCGGCGAGTTTGAGGTCCGCAACGAAAGCGACCGGCGGGTCTTCCATCGTTTTCAACTCCGCGACGACGCGGTGCTGACCACCGTGGTGAACCGGAGCCGACACGCGTACGTCCTGGTCAAACCGCTGTGTGAGAGCCACCGGGTCGACGAGTTGCTCGCCCTGCCCGGGATGGCGCCGGGTCGGGCGATCTGGGCCTGGCGCGACGTCGACGACCGGGCCCGCTCCGAGGTGGCCAAGTTCGGCGACGCCAACCTGCGGGCGCTCGCCGCCATCGCCGACGGCACCATCGGCCGTCGCTGGCAGGGCCAGCGCCTCGACGCGGACACCTACGAGCTGATCCACGGCTTCGACTACCGACGGATGGACCGGCACACCGCCGCCGCTCTTTTCTGGTATGTCCGGAACACCCTCTACTTCCGCCTCGGCCTGAACCGCCGCGACGACGTGCTGCTCAGCTCGTACGACGCGTTGATCGCCGATCCGGCCGGGCAGATCAGCCGGCTGTGCGACTTCCTCGGGATCGCCTACCGCCCCGACCTGTCCGCGCACATCGCCCCTCGTACCCCCGCCCGCCAGCCGCTGCCGATCGACCCGGCGGTCCGTACGCTCTGCGACGAACTCACCGCCCGACTGACCGCCAGCGGCCGCCCGCAGTCCCCCACCACCCCACCTCGACAAGCCGACACCGACCGGCGTGCCCGGTGAGCGTGGAAAGGACCGACCATGGCTGAAGCCCTCGCGCCGGCCACCGCCGAAGTGACGCAGTTGCCGACGGCGCCCATCTTCCTGGTGGGCTGCCAGCGCTCCGGCACCACCTTCCTGCGGCTGGTGCTCGACTCGCACTCCCGAATCTCCTGCGGACCGGAGACCCGGTTCCTGCCGGACCTGCGACGCATCGTCGGCTCCGACTGGGAGCGACTGGCCCGCTTCGGCTTCACCCGGGAGGACTGGCTGCGCCGCATCGCCGACTTCTTCGGCGGCGTGCACGCCGACTACGCCACCGGCCGGGGCAAGGCCCGGTGGGCCGACAAGACCCCGCTGTACGCGATCTCGCTCGACTTCGTCACCGAGGTCTTCCCGGACGCGCAGATCGTGCACGTGATTCGAGACGGCCGCGACGTGGTGGTCTCGCACCGCAAACGGTTCGGGTACTGGTCGGCGGTGAAGTGCGTGGTCAAGTGGCCGCGCTACATTCGTACCGCTCGTGCGGTGGGTGCCACCCTGCCGGCTGACCGCTACCACGAGCTGCGCTACGAGGATGCGGTACGTGAGCCGGAGAAGTCGATGCGCGCGCTGTTCGAGTTCCTCGGCGAACCGTGGGAGGAAGGCGTGCTCGACTACGTCGACAAACCGCATGACGTGGCCGGAAAGTACACCAGTGAGGCGGACCGACGCCGTGCCTCCGCCGGCACCGACTCGGCCATCTACCGGTCCCGCGTCGGCAGCTACCGCCGGGAGCTGGACCCGTTCCTGCGGCTGCTCGTCGCGGTCTTCTCCGGGCGGATGCTGCGCGAGCTGGGTTACCGATGAACACTGCGACGCGGCCGGACACCGTGGCCCGGCGCTGGGTGGCGGCGGCGCTCGGCGGGCTGTTGCTCCTTGCCGGCTGCACCAGCGCCGACGAGGACACCACCCCGCCACCGGTGCCGCCGACCGGCGCGCCGCTGCCGAGCCTGCCGCCCTACCCCGAGGACACCCACCCGTTCGGCGCGCACTGGGACTGGAACCGGTACGACGAGTTCCTCCCGTACCTGCGCAAACTGTCCGGGTCCGCCACCTACCATGAGATCAGCTGGTGCAGCATCGAGCCGACCCAGGGGCAACAGGACTGGTCGGCCCTGGACCAGATTGCCCAGCGCAGCCGGGTACTCGGCATCGCGCTGAACATCAAGATCCGGACCGAGATGTGCTGGGCCACCGGGGGCACCCCGGAACACGTCCGCGGTCAGGCCAACAAGACCGAGTCGACGATGCCGCTGGACATGGCCGCCTATCGGCAGTTCGTCGGTGACGTGGTGCGCCGCTACACGCCCTACGGCGTCCGCCAGTACGCAATCGAGAACGAGGTCAACGCCCCGCAGTACTGGCGCGGCACCCCCGCGGAGTACGTCGAGCTGGCCACCGCCGCCGCTGAGGCGGTGCACGCCGCGAACCCGGACGCGGTGGTCGTCGACTCCGGCATCAGCAGTGTCGCGTACGGCTTCGGGGTGGTCGACCGGCTGGTCCAAGCCGGCCGCAACGACGAGGCGATCGCCGCCTACAACGCGTACTTCCAGCGGCGGATCGGCACCCGGGGCCGCAAGATCCCCGAAGTGGACACGATCGAGACGCTGCGGACCGCGCTCGACAACGAGACCAACGTACGTAACGTCGCCTTCCTGGCCGCGACCGAGCAGCTGATCGACGACGGGGTGGTGCAGCTACGTCAGGTGCACTACTACGAGCACTTCGACGGCGTACCGGCGCTGCTGGACTACCTCGCGGCACAGAACCCGGTCAACGTGCCGATCGAGGCGTGGGAGGTCGGGCAGTTCTGGCGCGACGGCGACGGCGACGACGTCAGCCGGGCCGAGGAGGTCGTCAAGGTCTCCACCATGCTGCTGGCCGGCGGTATCCGACAAGTGATGTGGCTGCCGCTGGGCTACAGCCCGAACAACCGGGCCGGCAGCGAGGTTCGCTACGGCCTGCTCGACCCCGATGGTACGGAACGTGAGGCTGGCCGGATGTTCGAGAGCCTGGCGGTGGCGGCCCGTGGTGCGACCGTCACTCCGGTCCGCCGGGACGGGCTGATCGGCGTCGCGTTCCAGCAGGGCGAGGAGAGCACCCTGGTCGTCTGGTCCGGCGAGGTCAACGACGCGGTACGGGTGTCTGCGGTGCCGAGCCTGCACGCCGGGCCGGCCGGCGCCTCGCCGACCAAGACAGCGGCCGAGGTGACCGTCACCGACCGGCCGGTGCTGTTGCGCGCCACCGGCACCCCGGAGTCGATCCTCGCCGACATCGACTGATCAGCCGTACCCCCGGCGGTGGAGAATGGTCAGGATCTCGCGGCGGACCTGCCGCGGCTCGGTCACCAGCCGGCGGTGTGCGAACCGCACCACCTGGATGCCGACAGTGGCCAGCAACGCGTCACGCCGTAGATCGATCTCACGCTGGGCAGGGCTGCCGTGCGAGGCGGCTCCATCGAGCTCGAAGTCAATCCGTTCCCGCTCGGCGTACACGTCCAGGTAGATGGTGCGGCCGCCGACCCGGACCGGATACTGCCGCTGGAATTCGGGCATCCCGGCACCGACGAAGACGTGCTCGTGGCCCCAGATCTCCAGCTGGCTGCGGCAGCCGGCGGCGAGCTTCGCCAGCAGCGTCCGCAACGCGGCCCGGTCGGTGAGTCGCGGCAGCTCATTGAGAGTTGCGCAGATCCGGTCCGCGTTCGTCCACCTGTCGTTGACAGCCCGGATCAGCGGAGCCGGCCGGTCGGCGGCCGGCAGCAGCGGCCAGGACTCGACAAGACTCCGTTCCAGCCGCGTCACCGGCGCCTCGTCGCGTACCACCACCTGCGGCGGACCGACGGTGAACGCCGGTCGATGGTGCACGGTCAGGCCGGCCTGGCTGCGAATTCCCACGCCGATCGGCACCGTCAGGTGCAGTACCTCGGCAGTGGGTTGCTGGCGCAGCCCCCAGAGATCGAGTGCGGTGGTGTGGCTGAACGCGACCCGACCGGCGGCGTGGGCCAGCACCGCATGCCGACGCAGCTGCGGTGCGAGCAACTGGATCGACGACACTCCGCCACGGTCGTCGTCGATCAACTCGGTGGTGACGTAGACGCCCGGCAGAACGCGCCGCAGTCGACCGGCGCGTACCGCGTCGTCCAGCGCCCAGCGCGGCACCATCTGAAGGGCCTGGCGACGGGTCACCACACCGCCGCTGCGCCGGCACAACTCCTCGATCACCTCGTTCATGCCCGGCTACGATGCCGCGACCTAAGCCATCAGACGACCCAGGTAGAGCCACGCTGTGGACAACTGCTCGACTGTGGATCAGGTGGCGGGTTCCTCGGCGACGCGCTACCGGACCATGATCACTTGATGCTCTGCTGGGCGCTCACCGGCGTGTCGGCCGAATTTCCGTCATCTGATCATGAAGGGCAGCTACTGATCATGAGGCAGCGGGCTGCTACTCCGGATCGGGCCGACGGTCGTAGGCGGCCAGAGTCGCCTTGTTCGTGCTGGCATCCTGGAATACCAGCTCCCACGGGCCGGTGTTGACCTCCATCTCCTTGCCGAACCCGATCCACTTTCCGGTCAGCCGACGCCCGGTAGGCTCGGCCAGCAGTTGGATCGCGCCATGGTACCGGGCGCCGCGGTAGTAGCCCTGCGGCGCGGTCTGCTCGATCCAGGTCCCGGTGACCACATTGCCGTCGACGGTCAGGTCCATGGTGAGCGGCGCATCGGAGGAGTTGGGCAGACTGCGCACGGTGAGCCGGTCACCGTGCTGCAGCAGCACGACATAGTGCCGACCGGTGAACGTGGCACCACGACCCGAGCTGTGATACTCGTACCGGGACAGCCACACTCCGGAGTAGTTGCCGGTCGGCGCGGTCCATGGGGCAGGGCCACCGCGCGGCACCGGGGTGGACGCCTGCCCGGTCGCCGGCACCTGAGCACCCCGAGCTTCGTCCCCGCCCTCGCCACCCCGGCCGCCGGCACCATCCTCGCCGGCGTCGGCGCTGCGGGCATGCGGGACCGCCACAGTGAAGCCGAGCGAGCTGATCGGCAGGCCGGTGACCGATTCCAGGGCACGCGCGTACGCCGGACGGGGCGAGGTGATCGCCCCAGCCTCCCAGCGTTGCACGAGGCGCTTGTTCGCATCGTTGGGCATTCCGGCGCGATCCCCTGCCTGCCGCAGCGCGCGGGCGAAGTCGTCCTGACTCATCAGCAGGCCCATCCGCACAGCCCGCAACGTCGCGTTCGGAGTGGTCGTCATGCGAGTGATCGTAGCCCTTGTGTCGCCGGAATGTCGCCCTGCAGGTCGCCGGAACGTCGTCCCATGGAAGCCGTCGCGCGGGGCGACAATTCGGCGACATCCTTGTTTTCGTGGCAGCCGGCGCGACCGCCGGCGCGAGCAGGCAGGAGACATGCGATGGCAGAGGTTCAGATCCTGGTGATCGGGCCACGGCAGCTACCCGCCAGCGGGACGGTCGAGGTGTGGGCCGACGCAGGCAGCGGCGCAACTGGACAGCGAATCAACATACCGGTGACCGACCTGCAGACAGCCGAACTGGACAGTGGATCAGGCAGTTCGGCTGTCTACGTACTCCGCCCCCGTGGCTGATGCGACCGGCGCGGGGGCCTCGCCAGCGAGTGAGCGGGTCAGCCGCGCGGCTGGAGGAGAAAGACCGGGTGGCGGTCCACTTCGGTGCGAAACCCGGATGGACCGTCGCCGGGGGTGGCGTCGAAGGCCTGCCGGACGAACGGGATGAACCCGAACGCGCGGCGGTAGCGATGCAGGACGTCCAGTTTGGTCTCGCCGTCGACCTCGACGAGGCCGACGGTGCGGAACCGCTGTCCGCGACCGAGTTCGGCGCGGCCGTTGGCGCGGATGTTGCGCACCCACTGGGTGGCACCGAACGGTGAGACGAGCCAGTCGAGGTCGGCGTGCCGCAGCGTGACGACCGGCACGGTACGCGGCAGGCCGGTGCGCCGGCCCTGGGTACGCAGCAGGGTCAGCGGCCCCATCGGCACCCCCCAGCTGAGTAGCCGGTACGGGATCCGGCTGACCCGCTCCACCCCGGCGGGCAGGGCAGCGGCGTTCACGACGGGGCCACCGTGGTGGTGGCTTCCCGTTCGGCGAGGCGGCGGGCGGCCTGGCCGAGCATCCGGCCGTTGAGGCGGATGGACCGGGTCCGGGGCAGCAGCCGGGTCATGATCCGCATCGACCGGCCCGGGATGTGGGTGGGCCGACCGCGCAGGAACGCGGCCACGCTTTCGCGTACGGCGTTCTGGACCGGCTGGGGCCGGATCGGCATGGCTGCCCGGTCGATGCCGAGGGCGTCGATGATCGGGGTGTCGACATTGCCCGGCAACAGCACGGTGACGGCCACACCTGCGGCGGCGAGTTCGTGGTGCAGGGCCTCGCCGAGGTTGAGCACATAGGCCTTGGCCGCGCTCTCGTGGGCCATGTTCGGCAGCCCGTGCACCGCACCCAGTGACGACACGAGGATGATGCCGCCTCGGCCGCGGGCGACGAACCGCCGCCCGAAGGCGTGGGTCAGATCCAGGTGTGTGGTGGCGTTGACGGTGAGCCGGCGGTGCAGGTCGCCGAGGTCCTGGTCGAGCAGTGGTCCGGGTTGGCCGGTGCCCGCGTTGGAGACCAGCAGGCCGACGTCGAGATCCGCAGTCGCGTCGACGAGCTCGACAGCGGCCTCGGTCCTGCCGAAGTCGACGGTGACCACCCGGCAACTAATGCCGTGGGCACGGGTCAGCGCGGTGGCGAGGATCTCGAGCCGGTCGGTGGATCGGGCCGCCAGGACAAGGTGCAGCCCGGCAGCGGCGAGGTACTCGGCGAACGCCTCACCGATGCCGGATGAGGCACCGGTGATCAGCGCCCACGGGCCGTAGGATCTGATTTCAACCATGATTTAGACTGTAGTCTGGATTCTGATCCAGGACAAGCGGATAGGCTGTGTCAACGTGAAGACCCCTCCGGCTGACCTCGCGCGACGCCTGCTCGACGTCAGCGAGCAGGTGCTCCACGGCGACCCCGCGCCCCGGCTGGAAGACATCGCCGGCATGGTCGGGGCGTCGCGGGCGACGTTGTACTACTACTTCGCGGGCCGCGACGACCTGCTCGCGTTCCTACTGACCGCGCACGCCCAGGACGGAGCCGAGGCGGTACAGGCGTCGGTAGACCCCACCGACCCGCCCGAGCGGCGACTACGGGCGATGGTGGCGGCTCTCGCCAGCTACTTGTCGCAGCACCCCGGGATCTGCGCCGGCCTGCTCAGCGCCCTCGGTTCCACCGGCCGGATGACCGACGTCATGGCCGCCAACGACAGATGGATCGCCGGCCCGCTCCGGGAACTCCTCGCCGAAGCAAAGGCCGACACAGACGGCGCAGTCACCGTCGCAGACATCGCCAACGCTGCCGACACCGCCAACGCCGTCCTCGGCGCGTTGCTGCTCGCCGTGCTCGGCCGGTCCGTCGCCGGGGCCGACCCCACCGACACCCGGTTCCGCGACCACCTCACCGACCAGGTACTGCACGGCGTACTCACCCGTGCACCAGCCGACGGTTCCTGAACCTGGCCTTGCCGCCGGATCATGATCACTTGATGCTCTGCTGGGGGCCTGTCGGCGTGTCGGCCGAACTTTCGTCATGTGATCATGAAGCGGTGGGCGGCTGCTCCGAGGTCGCTACGGGCAGGACACCGCCCTGGCGGTGATGTCCGAGTAGACCCGGCCGGTGAGCCCGAACACCCGCTCCCCCGATTGCTGCAGCGGATCCTTGCGGAACTCCAAGCACGCGGCCGTCCGACAAAGGGAGCAGAAAACCGCCGCTACCCCGCAGAACACGAGCAGCAGGGAGGCAGCGGCACCCAGCGGCTCACGGGGTCGAGACGGCAACGGACAACCGCCATTCTGGCCGGAGACACCCAGTGTCTCAGCCGACGGCAGGCCCCGGCCGGGATCAGCGGAGCCGCGATCGAGCGTCGGTCAGCTCCGGGGCGACCAGGTGTGCGGCCAGCCGAGCAGGTCGGCGAGGTCGGCGTTGTGCGGGGCGAAGTAGCTGCCGAGCTGGGCGCGCAGCTCGTCGGTCAGCTCCCCCGGCCCCTGGTCGGTGCGCCGGGTGTGCTGGGCGAACCCCGCCGGGGTGAACGGATCCAGGTCAAGGAAGCGCAGCACCCGGTCGTAGACGCCGGCCGGGTCGACGTACATGTCCTCGCTGCGCAGCACCAGCAGCCGATCCGCCGGTAGGACGGCGTACCAGCGTTGCAACTGCTCGGCGTAACGGCCCCGGGCCAGGTACGAGTGGTTGCGCAGCGCGGTGTGCGCGGCCGGACTGCCCGGCCCGTCGCGCAGCGCGTCGGCCAGCCGCCGCTCCTCGGCGGCGACCGCGTCGGCGAACGACAACGGCTCGGCACCGTACGAGCGGGTGTGCAGGTAGTGCGAGTAGGCCCGCTCGACCGGGTCGCGCAGCAGGGCGATGCAGCGGGCCTGCGGCAGGTCGGTGGCGACCCGGGCCGGCACGCTCGGGTGAAACAGGTAGTACGGACTGGCCTCGAAGCTGCGGACCCCGGCCGGGCGGGCCGGGAAGTGCGCCTGATACCAGCGTTCCCCGCGTCCGTGGTGGATGCTGAAGTACTGCAGTTCCTTGCCGGTGGCCGGGCGCACCTGCGGATGGGCGGCGAGATAGTGGTGCAACGAGGTGGTGCCGCAACGTTGTCCACCGATGATCAGGAAGTCCGGCAGGGCACCCAGCTGGCCGGGCACCATCGTGCGCGCCCAGGCCCGCGCCCCGCGTACCGTACGGCGCAGCCGGTCGGTGGTCCCCCGGTTGCCGGTCATCGTGCCGCCTCCTCCAGGTTCGCCACCGGTGCACCGGGCCGGTCCGGGCCGTCCGCCCCGCCGAGCCGGCCGACCCCGCCGCGCCGGCCACCCCGGCGCAGGGTACGCAGCACCATGATGTCCTCCCGGCTCAGGCCCAGCGCCAGCACGACGCCCACGTAGACGGTCACCACCACCGGCAGCCCGACCAGCAACTGCTCCGGCCAGCCGGGCAGCAGCAGCCGGACGACCAGCCCGGCGGCCAGCGCGACCAGCCCGGCGGCGAGCCCTTTGAGCATGCCAACGGTCACCGGCACCGCCCGGATCAGGGCCCGCACCTGCAGCACCCGGGCGACGTTGACCACCGCCAGGGAGATCGCCCAGGCGACCGCCGCGCCGATGATCCCGTACGCCGGGATCAGCCACAGGTTGAGCAGGATGTTCAGCAACAGCGCGGCGATGTTGTCGTACATGTTGATCGCCACCCGGCCGGACATGTTCAGCACCGTGCCGCACGGCCCGGTGGCCGCGTTGACCAACTGCCCGACCGCGAGGACCAGGGTGACCGCAGCGCCGGCGGCGAACCCGCCGCCGAAGACCGTCAGCAGGCTCTCCGGGAAGACCAGCAGCGCCACGAACGCCGGCAGCGACAGCCGCACCACCCAGCCGGTGGCGGCGCCGTAGATCCGGCGTACCTCGTCGGCCCGCCCCTGGTGGTGCAGGTACGCCAGGTACGGCCCGAACGCGGCGTTGATCGGGGCCAGCACGAAGATCGCCACGGTGACCAGCCGGGTGGCGACGTTGTAGACGCCGATCTCGTCGTTGGCGAAGAAGCCGAGCATCAGGGTGTCGACCCAGATCAGGCCGGTCGACGACAGCGACGACACCCAGCTCACCGTGGAGAAGCTGAACAGTTGCCGGGGCCGGTAGACGACCGGGCCCGGCGCGACCCGGCGCATCAGCCGGGCCAGCGCGCCGAGGGCCAGCAACGCGGCCGACCAGCCGGCGATGACCAGCGCCCAGTAGCTGCCGGTGACGCCGGCGCCGAGGATCAGGGCCAGCGCGGTCAGTAGGAGCCGGGTACCCGGCTCGTAGATCTGCCCGATCAGGGTGAACGGCCGCTGGGTGCGCCAGCCCCGGGTGGCGGCGAGCGCCGCCTCGCAGACGGTCAGCGCCGGCAGGGTCAACGCCACCAGGCGCAGCCCGGTGACCAGGCCAGGGTCGTGCAGCGCGGCGGCCAACGCGGGGGCGGCCACGGCCAGCGCGACCGCGATCGCGGTCGCCGAGCCGGCGGAGATGGCCAGGCCGAGCCGGATGGTGCCACGGATCGCGGCCGGGTCGTCGTCGGCGAGGTGTACGGCGACGAACCGGGTCAGCCCGGCCCGGAACCCGGACAGCGACAGCAGGCTGAGCAGGGCCAGTACGGCGTAGCACTGGGCGTACTGGCCGACCTCGCTGATCCCTAGGAAGCGGGCCAGCAGCAGCATGACCAGGAATACCGCACCCTGATTGAGGATCGCCCCGACCAGGTTCAGCCCGCCGCCCCGGGCCATCCCGCGGATGTGCTGATCGCCGGAGTCAGGGCCCGACGGGGTGCTGGCGGCGGGGGCCGGGGGCGGCTCGGCCGTCACGTCACCGCCCCGGGTGCGGTTCGAGCGGGCCATCGGATCCGTAGACCCGGCCGCCGGCCTGGGACAGCTGACCGACCGGCGCGGCCCGACCAACCCGGCCGGCCCGGGCCACCGGGATCTCCCGGGTCTCGTCGCCGCCGGTCGGGCGGGGGCCGGGCGGCGGGTTCGGGCTGTCGGTCGACGACGCCGGGGGTTCACCGGCACGGTTGCGGGCGAGTAGCTCGAGCATCGCGACCAGGATGACGGCGAGCAGCAGACCAGCGCCGGCGACCGAGACGGTGGTGTTGATCAGACTGGTGGTACGAGAGACCGCGCGGACCGCGCCGATGCTGGCCACCTCCGCCGGGTCGGCGGCCTGGACCTGTGCGCGGGCGGACTGCAGGCCCTGCCGGGCCGAGGAGAGCGCGCCGGTGGCGGCGTCGCATTGGGCGATCAGCGCCTGATAGTCGGCCAGTTTCGGGCCGATGGTGTCGAGTTGTTTCTGCCCGGCCTTGATCGCCTCGGTGGCGGCGTCGGCGCCGCGGCCGTTGCCGACCGCCTGCATCTGCAGGCGCTGCTGGCGCAGGCTCGCCATCTCGTTGAGGGTCGCCTGGTAAATCTTGTCGGGCTGGGTGACCTTGTTCTCCTTCTCCCAGGCGGTGATCGCGGCGGTCGCGGCGGCGACGTCGGCGCTGGCCGCGGCGACCTGCTCGGTGGCGATCGCGACCTGCGAGGAGAAGAGGAACGCCAGCGCGCGTTCGACGGTCGCGGTTAGCACTGGTGAGACGGTCGCCCGGTCCGGCGAGGTGAAGGTGATCTCCATCTGGCTGCTCACGCCAACCTGGTTGACCACCAGCCCGGACCGCAGCCGGTTGGCGGCCACGCCGGTGTCGGCGACGACCTCGTCGATCACGCGGGGGGAGGTGGCGGCGGCGCTGAACGCGGCGGCGAACTGGTTGGCCGCCTGGTTGCCGGTGAACTGCTGGGCTGCGGTGCCGCCGACCAGAGCCGGGGCGGCCACGTACGCCATAGCGGTGTACTGCTGCGGGGCGATCAGCACCAGGGTCGCGGCCGCGCCCGCAGCTAGCACCGGCACACCGACCAGCAGCCACAGCCGCCGGCGCGCGATGCGCAGGTAGTCGACGATCTCCACGCTGTGGCTCCTACTCATGCCGGCTTTGTCGGTGTTCAGTACTGTCCGGCGGCCGAACGTGGTGACCGGGCCGGTGGGGTAGACGGGTCAACGATCAGGCCGCGGTCCGGGTTGCCGACGGCCGGGGTGGCCCACCCGTGGGCGATGGCGCTGGCCGCGGCGGCGAACGCGACGAAGTACCACAGCGTCACCACGTTGGAGATGACGTTGGAGCCGAGGCTGACCGCGATGAACACCACCGCGCAGCCGGCGAAACCGACCGCGGCGCCGCGTTCCAGGCTGTCCGGCGGGGCGCGGCGCAACGCCGTACGGGCGGTGTACAGCAGCAGCACCAGCATCGCCAGGTAGGCCAGCAGCCCGGCCAGACCGGTCTCCACGTACGCCCGCAGCAGGTCGTTGTGCGGCTTCTTCGCCTCTGAGGTCTCGTGCTGGGTCATGTTCGGCCCGATCCCGGTTACCGGGTTGCGGTTGGCCAGGGTGACGATCTCCGCCCAGTAGTCGACCCGCCACTGCAGGGTGTTGCCGGTCGGCCCGCCGCCGGTGGGCCGGTCCTCGGCGAGCTGGGCGAACCGGTCCCCGACCGAGGGCAGCAGGCTGACCCCGGCGACCGCGACGACCAGCAGGGTGGCGAGCATCCGACCGCTGCGGTGCAGCACCGCGACGACGATCAGCCCGAGCGCCGCGCCGAGGATCGCCGAACGGGTATTGGTCAGCATCAGGAAAACCAGGGAAAGCCCGAGCAGTATGGCGAGGACCACCTGGGCGCGCCGGGCCAGGAACCGGTAGATCGCGAACCCGAAGACGATCATGAACATCAGGTACCGGCCGAAGGTGGTCGACTGGCTGAACGGGCCGCTGACCCTGATGAACTGGCCTTTGACCTCGGACGGCACCTGCCCGAAGGCGCTGACCAGCACGGTGTAGAGCAGCGCCAGGGCCAGCGAGCCGTAGCAGGCGATCAGGATCCGCCGAACCGCCACCCGGTCGGGCATCAGTTGTTCGAGTACCACGAACATGACCACCACGGTCAGGATCCGCATCGCCTCGAGCAGGCTCGGCGTCGGCCGGTTCGCGCCGAGCGCGCTGACCAGCGCGGTCGCTCCGACCAGCAGCATCGCCCAGCCCAGCGGGGTGCCGCGCAACCGGCCGCTGCGGCGCAACTGGGCGGCGAGCCAGAGCCCGGCGGCGAGCAGGAAGAGCACCGCGACCATGGTCGACGGGTCGCTCAGCCGGGACGCCTGGTCGGTGTCCGTCCGGCCGGCGGTCGGTCCGCTCAGCTTGACCACGTCCAGCAGCGGACGCACGGCGAGCATCAGGATCACGTACCCGGAGAACCGGGTGATGGCCAGCACCCCGACGGCGGCTCCGGCGACGAGGGCGACAGGCAGCACCACACCGCGCCGGTCACCGGCGGCGAGTGCCAGGCCGACGGCAACGGCGACGGCCGCGGCGGCGGCCGCAGCGAGCACGCTGAGCAGCCGGCCCGCTGGCCGGGGTTCCCGCTGTCGTCTGGTCACCGCACGCCGATCCACTGTCCCGCTTTGCCAGTTGTCCCGCTTCGCCCGTTGTCGGGTCGAGCCGCGCCGCATACCCGGACCGCCACCGGCCCCGGGTCGGGGCGGACGGAGGTCGATCCGCCGTCCCGGTGGGCCGGCCCGGCCCACCGCCGTTCGCCGGTGGGCCGGCCTAATCTAGCTGGATCCGCAACGAGGCAGTATAGGCCGACACGCCGGGGCCGGCCATCAGCCGTCCGGTTCGCTGCGGGGCTGGCGGCGGGGCCGGATCAGCTGCGGCTTGCGGGCCGGCAGCAGATTCAGGTACAGCGCTTCCAGCTCGGCGGTGGCCGCGTCCCAGGTGTACTCGGTGCCGACCCGGTCACGCAAGGCCTTTGCGCCAATGCGCTCCGCGTCCGGATCGGCGGCCAGCTGGCGCAGCGCGCGGACCAGATCGTCGGCGTCACCATCGCGGAAGATCCGGTGACCGGGTCCGTCGGCGGCGAGCACCTCGACGTGCGGGGTGATGTCACTAGCCACCACCGGCAATCCGTAGGAAGCCGCTTCCAACAGGGTCAGCGGCAGCCCTTCCAGCCGGGACGGCTGGACGAAAGCGGCGGCGTGCGAGTAGAGCTCGGCCAGCAGATCGCCGTACGCGAAGCCGGTGAAGACTACCCGAGGGTCGTCGACGGCCTCGGCGCGTACCCGGGCCACGAAGTCGTCGCTGAACGACGATCCGCCGACGATGGCCAACCGCAGGTCGGTGTCGACCTGGCGGAATGCGCGGACCAGCAGATCCGCCGATTTCTCCGGCACGAGACGGCCGACCATCAGCAGGTACCGGCCGGGGGTGAGGCCGAAGCGGGGGCCGATCTGTCGGGCCGGGACCTGGCGCGGGATGCCGACTCCGTTCGGGATGTAGCTGGCCGAACTGCCGAACCTGGTCTGGTAGTGGTTGGCCAGACCGCGGGAGACGGCGACCCGGGCGTCGGGCACGTACCCGCTGAGCCAGTGGGCGGTACCGAGCACCGTCTGGGCGAGCCGGCTCCACTTGGCCCGCTGCTGGTCGAGGCCGTGCACGGTGAGCACCACCTTGCTGCGGGCCAGGTAGCGGGGCAGCGGCGCGACCAGGCCGGGGCCGAGACCGTGGTAATGGACGATGTCCGGCCGGTCACGCATGGCGGCCAGGGTCGAGGTGGTGGAGTGCACGATGGCGTCGAGGTGTTTGCTGGCCACGGTTCGCACCTGGCGCAGCCGTACGCCGCGATACCGGTCCATCGGCACCGACCCGTAGCTGGGCCGGCAGTACACGGTGACGTCGTGTCCCCGAGCGGCCAGCCGGCTGGCCAACTCCTCGACGTGACGTTCAATCCCGCCGTACGTCGCGGGCATCCCCTTCTGGCCAATCATGGCTATCCGCAGCCGCCGGTGCTCCGTTCCCGGTTCGACACCATGCTGGTCGACCGGATGCGAACCACCGGTCACCTGGTGGGGTACGGCCACGATGCCTCCTTGGGTCCTGCGGGTCAGCTCTGCCGCTCGGCCACCGATTCAGCCAGGACGGTCAATTCCGCGCGCGTCTCGGGGGTCAACGACGCATCGACGAGAATGGTCACCGCTTCCTGGGTACGAATCCGGATCATCTGCTCGATCACCTCGAGAGCTCCCGTGTCGGCGATGATGCTGCGCAGTTCGTCGGCCCCGGTCGGGCCCAGCTCCGGATTGCCGAACAGCTCTCGCAACCGGGCTGCCTGGCTGCGGTCCGCCAGGTTGCGGGCCTGCGCCATCATCACCGTCGACTTGCCCTCTCGCAGATCGTCGAGCACCGACTTGCCGGTAACCGCCGGGTCGCCGAACACTCCGAGTACGTCGTCACGGAGCTGGAACGCGTCGCCCAGTGGATCGCCGAAGGCAGCGTACGCGTCCAGCAGTTCGGGGCCGGCCCCGGCAAGGGCGGCACCGATCTGTAATGGTCGGGTAACCGTGTATCTGGCGGCTTTCATCCGGATTACCGTCAGCGCACTGGCCACGGAACCGTCGCCTACGCCGGACACCAGGTCCAGGTACTGCCCGGCGATCACCTCGGTCCGCATCCCAGCGAAGATCGCGTAGCCGCGTCGGATCTGCTCGGCATCGAGCCCGCACTCGTGGAACATCTGGTCCGCCCAGGCGGCGCAGAGGTCCCCGCAGAGCAGCGCGGCGTTGTGACCGTAGCGGCCGGAGTCGCCCCGCCAGGACGAGCGGGTGTGCAGGTCGGCGAAGATTCGGTGCACCGACGGCTCGCCCCGGCGACGGTCGCTTCCGTCCATGATGTCGTCGTGGATCAGCGCGAACGCGTGGAAGATCTCCAGCGCGGCGGCGGCCGCGACGATCTCCCGGCAGTCCGCTCCCCCGGCACCGCGCCACCCCCAGTAGCAGAAGACCGGGCGCAGCCGCTTGCCGCCGGCCAGGACGAACCGGCGCAGTGTGTCGTACACCCCGCGCGATGCCCCGTCCGGCCAGTGCGGATCCTGCCGGTCGAGGAACGCCGTCAGTTCGGCGTCGCACCGCTCCCGCGGCGACCCGCCGATTCGACGGGCCGGCGCCACGGTCACCGGGACACCTCCGGTGCCGGTTCACCGGCACCGAGCCCGGCCAGCTCCAGCAGCAGCGACTTGACCTCGGTGGCGGCGAACCGGTCCTGGGCCGGCGCCGGGTCCGAGCAGAGCAGCACCGGGCCGTCGGCGGGGTCCTCCGGCAGCCGGCCGTGCGATCCGCGTACCGCCCGGGCACCGGCGTCCAGCCCGACCACGTTCATCGTGTACCGCAGGCCGATCTTCTTGCGGGCCAGGGCGATCGCCGCGCGTGCCTTGGCGGCACCCGCATTGGCCGGGTCGAACAGTAGCTCCGCCGGGTCGTAGCCGGGCTTGCGGTGAATCTCCACCAACTGGGCGAAGTCCGGCGCAGCGGTGTCGTCGCGCCAGTAGTAGTAGGTGAACCAGGCCTGCGGCTCGGCCACCAGCACCAGCTCACCGGAGCGCGGATGGTCCAGGCCGGCTGCCGCCTTCCTGTCGGCGTCGAGGACCTGCGCCACCCCGGGCAGGCCGGCACAGAGCTTGGCCACCGTCGCGACGTCGGCCGGATCCCGAACGTACACGTGGGCGACCTGATGGTCAGCGACGGCGAACGCCCGCGATGTCCACGGGTCGAGGTACTCCATCCCCGCCTGGGTGTAAACCCGCAGCAGCCCTTCGGCGCGCAGCAGCCGGTTCACGTGCACCGGCTGCGACACGTCGGTGATGCCGTACTCGGACAGCGCCACGACGGTCGCGCCGCGCGCCGCCGCCGCGTCCAGCAGCGGAGCCAGCACCGCGTCGAGTTCGGCCGCCGCCCGCTGCGCGTGCGGGCCGGCGCCACCGTAGCGTTGCAGGTCGTAGTCGAGATGCGGCAGGTACGCCAGGGTCAGATCCGGCGAATGGTCGGCCATGATCTGCCGGGTCGCCTTCGCGATCCACTCCGACGACACCAGCCCGGCACCCGGCCCCCAGTAGTTGAACAGCGGGAACGTGCCGAGCCGACCGGTCAGCTCGTCGTGCAGCTGCGGCGGATCGGTATAGCAGTCCGGATCCTTGCGCCCGTCGGCGTGGTAGATCGGCCGGGGGGTGACCGTCCAGTTGACGTCCGCACCCATGGCGTACCACCAGCAGATGTTCGCCACCGTGTAGTCGGGGCGGACCCGGCGCGCGGCCTGCCACAGTTTCTCCCCGCCGACCAGGGCGTTGTGCTGCCGCCAGAGAAACACCTCGCCGAGGCCGCGGAAGTACCAGCCGTTACCGACGATGCCGTGGCCGGACGGCGGCTCACCGGTCAGGAAGGTGGACTGCACCGAGCAGGTGACCGCCGGCAGCACGGTGCCGAGCTCGGCCTGGAAGCCGGAGTCGGCGACCGCCGCCAGCCGGGGCATGTGGCGCAGCAGCCGGGGGGTCAGGCCGACCACGTCGAGTACGAGCAGCGGGTTCATGCAGCGGCCTCCGATCCTGCGGCGGTACGGGTGGCGGCGGTACGGGTGCGGGCGCTCATGCCGAGCCCGACCAGTTCGTCGCGGGCCTGGGCGAGCTCGGCGGCGATCCCGGCGGCGAGCTGGTCGGGTCCGGTGGGGCGTTGTCCGGCCGGCAGCACCCCCCAGGTGTAGGTCTCCACGTCGAAGTGGTCGCAGCCGTCGCCGTCGATGATCGCGGCGAGACCGGCCCGCAGCTGCAGCATCGTCGAGGCCAGCGGCGCGACCGGCGCGGCGTGCAGTGGCACGTGGTAGTGCACCCGCCACGGGCCGGGCAGCCCGGCGTCGAGCGCGGCGTCGAGGTCGTCGGTCGCCCCGGCGACCCCGGACCGGGTCTGGTGCAGGAACCGAGGTTCGACGTAGCCGGCGATCGCGGACCGGTCCCGCACCGGGTCGGTGACCTCCAACGCGGCCGACACCTGGACCTTGACCACCGGTAGCCCGGCGGACCGCAGCCGACCGACCGCGGCGACCGGCTCCTCCCAGGCACAGGCGAGATGGGCCAGGTCGACGCAGACGCCGAGCCGGTCGGTGTCCACCCGGGCCAGCTGTTCGGCGGCCTGAGCGGTGGTCTCCACGACGCAGCCCGGTTCAGGTTCGAAGCCGACCCGGACGGTGCGGCCGGTGTCCCGTTCGACCTCGGTCAGACCGACGGCCAGCCGGTCCAGCATCCGGGCGCAGGCGTCGGCCCGCTCGGTGTCCCACGGCTCCCGCCAGGCCAGCGGCAGCGTGGAGATGGAGCCGCGCTCGGCGTCGTCGGGCAGCAGGTCGGCGAGGATCCGGGCCAGCGCCAGGGTGTAGTCGAGCCGGCGCGGGTCGGCCCAGTCCGGGTGGTACACGGCGTGTTTGACCACCGGCGCCTGAAACGCCTCGTACGGGAACCCGTTGAGAGTGACCACTTCCAGGCCACGGTCGGTGAGCGCGGTGCGCAGCCGGCGCCGGGCGGCCGGGTCGGCGGCGAGCGCGGCGGCGGCCGGCGCGGCCAGCCACAGACCCAGGCCGAGCGGGTCGGCAGCGAGCCGGTCGCGCACCGGCACCGCGTACGTGTCGAGCTGGCCGAGCACTCCGTCGAGGTCCTCGGCCGGGTGCACGTTGGTGCAGTAGCTGAGGTGGACGGTGCGCCGACGCCGGTCGTGCAGGCGCATCAGCCACCGCCCCGCATGATCGAGCTGCCTTCGAAGGTCGGTGCGGTGGCGGCGACGTCGCTCAGGTCGAGCCGGCCGGATTGGCCGTAGAACTCCACCGGGTTGCGCCACAGCACGCGGTCAACGTCGTCGGTGCTGAATCCGGCGGCCAGCATCGCCGCGCCGGTGGTCCGGGTCAGCAGCGGATCGGACCGGCCCCAGTCGGCGGCCGAGTTGACCAGGATCCGCTCCGGGCCGTACTCCTTGAGGATCTCCACCATCCGCGGCGGCGACATCTTGGTTTCCGGGTAGATGGAGAAGCCCATCCAGCAGCCGGACTCCTTGACCAGCCCGACTGTCACCTCGTTGAGGTGATCGAGCACCACCCGGCCGGCGTCCATGCCGGACTCGGCGACCACCGCCAGAGTCCGTTCGGTGCCCCGGGCCTTGTCCCGGTGCGGGGTGTGCACCAGGGCCGGCAAATCGTGCGCGCGGGCCAACGCCAGTTGGGCGGCGAACGCCTCGTCCTCGGCCGGGGTCGTCGAGTCGTAGCCGATCTCGCCGACCGCCACCACCCCGTCCTTGACCAGGTAGCGGGGCAGTACATCGAGCACACCGGCGCAGCGGGGGTCGTTGGCCTCCTTCGGGTTCAGCGCGATCGTGGCGTGGTGCCGGATGCCGAACTGGCTGGCCCGGAACGGCTCCCAGCCGAGCAGCGAGTCGAAGTAGTCGACGAACGAGCCGACGTTGGTGCGCGGCTGGCCGAGCCAGAAAGCCGGTTCGACCAGGGCCCGGACCCCGGCGTCGGCCATCGCCTGGTAGTCGTCGGTGGTCCGTGAGGTCATGTGGATGTGCGGGTCGAAGATGCGCATTCACCCCTCCTGTCGGGTGGTGGTGTCTGCTGCGGTGCGCAGCCGCCGCAGCAGGGCGAGCGCGTCGTCCGGCAGGCTCCGGCCGGCGGCGACCCGCTCGTCGTGCAGCCCAGCGAGCATGATCAGCAGTTCGGCGTCGGCGCGGGCGTCGAGGCCGTGCACGGCAGCCAGCGGTACGCCGGTGAAGACGCACTTGAGCACCGCCTGACGCCACGCCGGCTGGTCGAGGTGGCGGGCGTACCGGCCGAGCGCGGCGGCCAGCAACCGGGTGTCGTTGGTCCGGATCGCGTCGTCGAGCAGCGGCACCGCCCGGTCACCGACCGGCAGCAGCGGCAGCGCCTTGAGCACCGCCCGACGCTCCGCGGCGTCGCCGTGGTGGTAGCAGTCGGCGACCGCGGCGGCCAACTCCGCTTCAGTCGTGACGGTGGCCAGGTCGACGAGGAGCAGCACCCGGGCGGCCTCGTCGGCCGACCAACCCGGTACGGCAGCCAGCTCGGCCCGGCCGCAGCGGCGGCCCGCGCTGGCGAACAGCATCGGCAGGCTGACCGGGTCGGTGATGATCCGGCTCCGCGCCTGCGCGAGCCAGTCCGGATCGGGTACGCCGGCCAGCGCGGCGGCGAGTCTGCCTGCGACGTCGGCGGGGTCCTCGGCGGGCTGGGCGGACCGGTTCACAGCTGGCCTCCTTCAACGACGGTGCGGGCCGAACCCGTACTGGCTGATGCCGTACCGGCCGGTCCCGTGCGAGCCTGGAGTTCGGCGGACCGGAGGAACTCGATGGACCGGGCGGCGACCGCCGGGGCGGCATGTGAATGCCGGGGCAGCTCGACGGCGACCAGGCCCCGGTAACCGGCGGCGTCGAGGGCAGCCAGCACCGGCGGGAAGTCGATCTCCCCGGTACCGAACTCGAGGTGCTCGTGCACGCCCCGGCGCATGTCGTCGATCTGGACGTTGACCAGGTGCGCGGCCACGTCGGTGACACACTGCGGCACCGGCACCGGCTCCAGGCACCGACAGTGTCCGATGTCGAGAGTGATGCCGAACCGGACCGGGCGGCCCAGCGCGTCGCGCAGCCGCCACCAGCCGGCGATGTCGGCCACCAGCATCCCGGGCTCTGGTTCGAAGCCGAGGGTGACGTCGGCGGCGTCGGCCGCCTCGACGACCGTCGCGCAGCCGGCGACCAGCCGGGCCCAGGTGGTGGCGTCGTCGACGTCGCCCGGGCGCACCCCCGACCAGAAGGAGACCGCCTCCGCGCCCAGGTCGGCGCCGATCGCCACCGCCCGGCGCAGGAAATCGACCCGACGGGCCGCAGTGTCGTGCAGCAGGGTCGGGGCGTGTTTGTGCCACGGGTCGAGCAGGTACCGCGCGCCGGTCTCGACCACGACCGCGAGGTCGAGGTCCCGCAACTGGTCGGCGACCCGGGCCACCTTGCGGGGCAGACCGGCGGCGTACGGGTCGAGGTGATCGTGGTCGAGGGTGAGCGCGACACCCTGGTAGCCGAGGTCGGCGAGCAGCGCCAGCGCGTCACCGAGCCGATGGTTGGCGAAGCCGTTAGTGCCGTACCCGAACCGCAGCCCGGCTGCCGCGTCCGGGCCGGGCCCGCCGGTTGCCGGTTCCCGCTCGCCGGCCGGGTCGGCGGTCATGTCGGGGACACCTTGCGGGCCAGCCGCCGACCGATCGGCGCGGCGGCGGAGACGGCGAGCCCAACGGCGGTGGCCAGGCCGGTGCCGGTGGCCGCCGCCCGGGCGGTGAGCGCGCCCTGCAGGGCGGGCAGACCGACGATGCCGGCGCCGACCGCCGCGCGTACCTGTTCGGGCCGGGGGTCACGGGCGACCGCAGTCTGCGCGGCACCGTATCGGGCGGCGTACCAGCCGGCGAGTCCGGCGGTGACTCCGGCCCGCCACCAGTGGGCGGAGGTGGCCTGGCGGACCGACATGGCCCGGCCGGCCGCCGGCGCGACGCTGGCCAGTGCGATGGCAGCGGTCCCGGCCAAGGTGGCCGCCGGCAGCCGGGGATCGGCACCGCTGACCTCACTACGGGACAGTTCGGTCACGGTGTAGGTGTGCGCGGCGACGGCCAGCGCGGCAGGCAGCGCGGCCCGGGTCCGGCCGGTGCCGGCCGAGCCGAGCAGGACATCGAGCCCTCGGCAGGCGGCCATCACCGCCGGGCCGGCCGGGGTGTTCTTGGCCCACAGGTCGTACGCCCAGATGGCGGCGGTCAGCGGCACGCCGACGGCGAGCGCCCGGCGGCCGCCGGTGACGGCGGTGAGCGCCAGCCCGGCGGTCGTGAGCCCGGCGGCGACACCGAGCGCGGCACCAGGTGTGACCCGGCCGGACGGGATGGGTCGCTGTGGCCGCTCGACCGCGTCGAGCTCCCGGTCGGCCCAGTCGTTGGCGGCCATCCCGGCCCAGTAGAGGCAGACCGACGCGCCGGCCAGCCCGGCGCTACGCGGGCCGAGCCCGCCGGCGGCAGCGGCCCCGGCGACCACGTCACCTGGCACGGACAGCGCTGCCGGTGCCCGGACCAGCTCGGCCAGATCCGACAGCCGTGGCGGTGTCATGCGACACCGCCCGGCTCGGCCGTCTGACCGTGCAGGTACGCGGTGAAGTCGACCAGGATCCGCCACTGGTCGCCGAGGGCGTGCGGGCCCGACCCGATCGGGTCCTTGAAGAAGAACGCCAGCTCCGGCAGGGGTCCGACGCGTCCGGCACGAGCGGCGGCGGCGGTCAGCCGGGCAAGGTCCAGCACCAACGGGGCGGCCAGTGCCGAGTCGCATCCGTGCCAGGTGAACTCCATCCGCATCCCGGTGCCGAGGAAGCCGGAGAAGGTGATCAGATCCCAGGCGGTCTTGAAGTCCCCGATGTCGTCGACGTACTCGATCCGGGTGTACCCCTGCGGCTGATAGCCGAGAATCTCGCCAAGTACCCGCTGCTTGCTGGCCGCCTTGGCCGCGTTGGCCGCCGGCTCGGCCAGGTTGGCCCCGTCGCCACCGCCCAGCAGGTTGCTGCCGGACCAGCTGCGGACCTGCAGGTTACGCAGCGCGAACATGGGTGCCAGCACCGCTTTCACCAGCGTCTCGCCGGTCTTGCCGTCATGCCCGGCGTACGGCGCCCCCCGCTGTCTTGCCAGCTCGTCGAGGGCCGGCAACCGGGCCCCCACCGACGGGGTGAAGTCGACGTAGCCGCAGCCGGCGCCGAGCGCGGCGTACGCCGCCAACGCGCTCGGCGGCAGCACCGGCGGGCCGCCGGATGCCTCGGTGAGCGCGGCGGCGAGCGCGGCCAGGTCGTGGTGCGCCGGATGCGGTGGCGGCGCCGGTTCGGTGGTCGAGACGTTGACCACCACTACCTGATCCAGGTCGTGCCGGCGGCGGAAGGCGACCAGGTCTGCGGCGATCGCCGCCGCTGTCTCGGCCTGGGTGGCCCCGGCCGGCAGCGGACGCAGCTGTGCTTCCAGACCGGTCAGCTCGGTGTGCAGGGCGGCGACCAGCCGCCCCGGGACCACACCGGCGCTGGCCAACGCGTCGGCCTTCTTCACCAGCGGCGTCGCGGCGATGTCGTGGCCGCCGAAGACGAGATCGGTGAAGTTGGGCAGGGCCGAGCCGCGCAGCGGCGGCAGTTCGGTGACGCAGCCGGTGGTGTCGGCCAGTCCGGCGCGCACGGCCAGCGCGCCGACGATGCTGGTGACCGCGACCGAGCCACGGGCTCCGATCAGCCAGACTCCGGTACGCATTCCTGCCTCCCAACGCCCGCCGCTGGCGGTGCTCGTTCTGCTGCCGGTTGTCTGCCTTGCCGGTTCGGCAAGGCCCCGTCCGTCCGGGCGCGCCAGGGTGGCACCACCGTCGACGGCGCCGAGGTCGGCGTCAACGACACCGTCGCGGGCCCGGTCGACCGGACGGACGGGGCTGTGGCAGGCAGGGACGTTCGGCGTTCGGCCCTGCCTCCCCCGCATTGAGTTGTCCCCGGCCGGCTCACGCCGGCCGCGGTACTGCTGGTCGGTCCCCGGCCGGGGACGGGTGGTGCGCCCGCCCCGGCGGTTACCGGGTCGTCGTCCGTGGGCCGGTGGCCGGCCGGCCACCGGCCCACGGACCGGTCAGCTCGCCGGGTTGAACATCCGGTCCCGGCTGAACTCACCGAAGAACACCGTGTCGTGGTAGTACGCCGGCAGCTTGTACTCCGACTCCAGCGATTCGTCGTACTTGTAGATCGGGCCACCCATCGGACCGACACCGCCGGTGCCGATCACCGGCCACTGGAAGTCACAGCTGCCGACCGGGTCGACCAGGTAGCTGTCCCGGCAAGTGGTGGTGGCGTTGAACGTGTACCAGAACTGCGGCTGCTCGACCGGCGGCAGCACGCTCAGAGCGGTGTTGCGCGGCGAGTCGTTGATCGGCGCGGCGCAGTTGAACGGCTCGCCCGAGGTTCCCGTCTCGAAGTCGTAGTCGATGTACGGCAGAGTCGGCGAGTAGCAGTACGGCCAGCCGTAATTGCCTGCGGTCTTGGTCGCGAACCACCGGCCGGTGCCCTCCGGGCCCCGCTGCGGGTCCGGGTTGCGCGAGTCCGGCGAGTAGTCACCGATGTAGACGAAGCCACGGTCGTCGACGTCGAACCGGAAGGGGTTGCGCAGGCCCATCAGGAAGATCTCCGGACGGGTCTTGTCATCGACGTCCTGCGACTCCCGGAACAGGTTGCCGGCCGGGATGCTGTAGCTACCGTCGTCCTTGACGCGGATCCGCAGCACCTTGCCCCGCAGATCGTTGGTGTTGGCCGAGGAGCGCGCGGCATCGTAGGCCGGCCCCCGGGTCGCCGACCGGTTGATCGGGGTGTAGCCGTCCGAGCCACTGGCGTTGGTGTCGTCGCCGGTGACGAGGTAGAGCAGGCCCCGGCCGTCGAACTTGACCTCGCCGGCCACGTGGCAGCAGGCGCCCCGGTCGGTGTCGACCTTGAGGATCTCCTGCTCGGTCGACATGTCCAGGTGCGGGGTCGGCTCCTCGACGAACTTGACCCGGGAGAGCAGGTTGTAGCCCTTGAAGGGCTCCCAGACGCTCGGGTCGTCACTGTTGGCCGGTGCGTCGCCCTCGTTGACGCCCGGGGTGGCCGGGTCGTCCACCGGAGTGTCCAGCGGTGGCGCGTAGTAGAGATAGACCCACTTGTTCTCGGCGAAGTTGGGGTCGAGGGTCACCGACTGCAGGCCGTCTTCGTCGTGCTGGTAGACGTCCAGGTTGTTGATGACCGGGCTGGCCCCCGACGACGGGTCGTACAGACGGATCTCACCGGCGCGGGTGTTGTGCAGCACCCGGCCGTCGGGCAGCACCGCGAGAGTCATCGGCTCACCGGGCTGGTCGTTGAGAACGACGCGCTCGTAGTTGGACTCGACGGTCGCGCCGCAGTCACCCTCGGCGATGCCCGCAGCCCATTCGATGCCACCGAGCAGGTGCTTGCGGACCGCCCCGATGGTGAAGGTGTCCGCCGAGGCGCCGAGACCGGTGTACCAGGACCGGCCGCCCTGGTAGTCCTGGCACCAGGAGATCGGGTGGTCGGCGCCCATGCTGCTGCCGTCCAGCGACGTCGGGTCGACGCTGGCCAGCACGTGCTGCACACCCCGGACGTTGCCGGTGTAGTTGAGGTACTCGTCCTCGACGATCACTTCGCGGGGCATCGTGGCCGTGGACGGGTGGTAGCGGTCGACGACGTCGATGACACCGGCACCGCTGGCGCTGGTGCCGGTCGAGGTGGTGCCTACCAGGCCACGGTAGAAGGCCCAGTCCGGCTCGGCGTCCACCGCGAGGTGCACGCCGAGGTAGCCACCGCCGGCCTTGACGTAGTCCTCGAACGCTTCCTGCTGCGCGTCGTCGAGCACGTCACCGGTGTTGTTGATGAACACCACTGCCGCGTAGTTGGCGAGGTTCGCACTGGTGAAGCTGGTCCCGTTGCGGGACACGTCGATCGTGAAGCCGTTGTTCTTGCCGAGGGTACGGATGGCGTTGACACCCTTGGCGGTCGACGGCTGGGCCGCCTCCTCGCTGTGGGTGGAGACCAGCACCTGGTAGTCGTCGTGGTGCTCGTGGCCGTCGTGGGCGACCGCTGGCGCGGTGGTGATCATGGGTGCGGCGAGTGCGGCACCCGCGGCGACGGCAAGCCATCGCCGGGCGGATCTACTCATCAGTCGTTCCTCCGGGGGTTCGGGAGGCTCATGCCTGACCGTGGGCACTGATTCCGTTGCGGACGGACAGTTACGGTTGGTGCCTCACCCCTGGCGCGGTGCCACGTCCGCCAGAGTCTTCTGGTACGCCCTGCCGGCCGTCCGGCGTGACCGGGGAATCCCGATCCGGTCACGCCGGACGAGCCGTCCTCGTACCCGCGGATCACCCGGCACGGGGCGCAACCGCGCCGGGCGACCCTCGCCCACGGGACGAGGAGTCTCGGTTTCCAGACCTTGCCACGAAGGTCGGGCCGCTCAGGCCGGTGCCGTGGTCTTCACCGAGTCCACGGTGACCCATTCGCCGAGCCCGGCCGACTGCTCCACCGCGGCCAGCGCCTGCTGGACCTGGAGTGCGTCGTCGAAGGACGGTGTCGGGTCGTCTCCGGCCGCCAGCGCCGCGACGAAGTCACGGGCCTGGTGGGTGAAGGAGTGCTCGTACCCGATGCCGTGGCCGGGCGGCCACCAGGCGGACAGGTACGGGTGCTCCGGTTCGGTCACGATGATGCGGGTGAAGCCCTGCTCGGCCGCGGGCCGGGTGGCGTCGAAGAACTCCAGTTCGTTCATCCGCTCGAAGTCGAACGCGACCGACCCGAGCGAGCCGTTGATCTCGATCCGCAACCCGTTCTTGCGTCCGGTGGCGAAGCGGGTCGCCTCGTAGCTGGCCACCGCCCCACCGTCGAGCCGGGCCATGAACAGCGCGGCGTCGTCGACGGTGACCTCGCCGGTGGCCGGTTCGGCGTCGTCTGCGGACCCGCCGCCGGCCGAAGCGGTCAGCCCGCTGGAACCGGCTGGCAGCGGCCGCCGCTTGACGAACGTCTCGGTCAGCCCGCTCACCCGGGCGATCCGTTGGCCCGTTACGAACTGGGTGGCGTCGATGATGTGCGCACCGATGTCACCCAGCGCCCCGGAACCCGCCTTGTCCTTGCGCAACCGCCAGACCAACGGAAACTCCGGATCGAGGATCCAGTCCTGCAGGTACACCGCCCGCACGTGCCGGATCGTTCCAATCCGGCCGTCGGCGACGAGTTGACGCATCAACGTCACCGCCGGCACCCGCCGGTAGTTGAATCCGCACATCGACCGGACGCCGCCGGCCCGGGCGGCCCGAGCCGCGTCGGCCATCTGCTGCGCCTCGGCCACCGTGTTGGCCAGTGGCTTCTCGCAGAGCACGTGCTTGCCGGCGGCGAGTGCCGCGATGGCGATCTCGGCGTGGCTGTCACCCGGCGTACAGATGTCGACCACGTCGATGTCGTCCCGGGCGATCAGCGCCCGCCAGTCGGTGGTGTACGACTCCCAGCCGAGTTGGTCGGCGGCCTCGGCCACCTTGGACTCGTCCCGGCCGCACACTGCGGTCATCCGGACCCGCGCCGGCAGATCGTAGACCCGGTTCACGGTACGCCAGGCCTGCGAGTGCGCGGCGCCCATGAACGCGTAGCCGACCATGCCGACCCGCAGTTCGTTGTGTTCAGCGGACAAGGTAAGCCTCCCCGAAAAGGTCAGAACCCGAGCGGCAGGTACTCGCTCGCGTTCTCCTTGGTGATGGTCTCCGAGGCCAGGATGATCTCCTTGGGCACCTGCAGCTCGACCAGGTCGGACATGCCCCGGCCCTGTGCGATCAGGCGGGCGAGCGAGATCGCCGAGGAGGCCATCGACGGGCTGTAGGTGACGGTCGCCTTCAGCACGCTGTCGTCGGCCTGGATCGCCTCCATCGCCGCCCGCGAACCGGCACCGCCGACCATGATGAACTCCGACCGGTTGGCCTGGCTGATCGCGGCCAGTACCCCGATGCCCTGGTCGTCGTCGTGGTTCCAGATGGCGTCGATCTCCGGCAGGGCCTGCAGCAGGTTGGCCGCCTCGCGCTGGCCGGAGTCGGCGGTGAACTCGGCCGCCCGCCGGTTGGCGACGGTGAAGCCGTGTGCCTCGAGGGCGTCCTTGAAACCGGCGGACCGCTCCTGGGTCAACTCCAGCGCGTCGATCCCGGCGATCTCGGCGATCACCGGGTTGGCGATGCCCTTCTCCTGCATCTGAGCGGCGATGTAGTTGCCCGCCGACACGCCCATGCCGTAGTTGTCGCCCTTGATCTGAGTACGGTAGGCGAGCGCCTGGGTGAACGCCCGGTCCAGGTTGACCACCGGGATGCCGGCCTCCATGGCCTGCAGACCGCTGGCGGTGAGCTCAGCTCCGTCGTGCGGCAGCATCACGATGACGTCCGGACTCTGCGAGATCAGCGTGTCCAACGCGGCCCGCTGAGCGGCAGCGTCGGCACCTGCCTCGACGGTGAGGAACTCGACGTCCGAGTACGCCTCAGCCTGGGCCCGGGCGTTGTTGGTGATCGCCGCGAGCCAGCCGTGGTCGGCCGCCGGGGCGGAGAAGCCGATGGTGACGGTCTCACCGGGCTCGGAGTTGGGGTTGCCCTGGTTGGCTGCCTGCGTCTGGGTGTTGGTCGGGGCGGCTTCGTTGCTGGTGCACGCGCTCAGCAGTACACCGGCACCGACTGCGGCACCACCGGCGAGCAGCCGACGGCGGGACATGTCACCGGCGGCGGCACCGCGCGCGCCGAACAGTGTCCGGCGGGAGAAAGCGGTCATGACGACCTCCTGGATCGCAATGGCGAGGGGTTACCGGGGTGTGCGGGGCCTGGCGACCGTCGGAAGTCGACGGCCACCGGGCGGTGGACGGGTGTGTCAGGTGGGAGTCAGACGGTTCTTCGGTTGAAGAGCTGACTGAGGGAGTTGAACCGGAACTGCTGGATGAGAACGGCCACCACGATGATCCCGCCCTTGATCATGTTCTGGGATTCGGTGGATAGTCCGTTGATGGCGAACAGGTTGGTGATGGTGGAGAAGACCAGCACCCCGAACAGGGCGCCGATGATGGTGCCGCGACCGCCGGTGAGCAGCGTGCCGCCGATGATCGCCGCGGCGATCGCGTCAAGCTCGTACAGGTTGGCCATAGCGGCCTGGGCCGAGTTGGCCTGCGCGGTCAGCATGATCGCGCCGATGCCGCAGCACAGCCCGGACAGTCCGTAGATGAGCAGCGTGTGCCACCGGACGTTGATCCCGGCGAGCCGGGCTGCTTCGGCGTTGCCGCCGATGGCGACGGTGCGTCGGCCGAAGGTGGTGCGGTTGAGCAGCACCCAGCCGGCGGCGACCACCCCGGCGAGGATGACGACCAGCAACGGGATTCCGAGGATCCGCTGGGTGGCCATTCCGTTGATCACCGACGAGGTGGAGACCTGGGTCTGCTTGCCGGAGATGAGCGCGGCCAGCCCTCGCGCAGCCACCATCATCGCCAAGGTGGCGATGAACGGCACCAGCCGGCCGTACGAGATCAGCACTCCGTTGACCAGCCCGACGCACATCCCGACCACGACAGCGGTGAAGATCATGCCGCCGGGGCCGAAACTCTGGGTCGCTACCGTGGTGGCCCATACCCCGGCCAGCGCCATGATCGCGCCGACCGACAGGTCGATGCCGCCGGCGATGATCACGAATGTCATACCGACGGTGACCACGCCGATCGCGGAGGCCTGCTGCAAAATGGTGAAGATGTTGTTGCGGACCCAGGTAGGGTCACTGTATAGGTCGGGCCGGGTGGCAGCACCGATGACGACCAGAATAACGAGGACGCCGACCAGCCACAGGTTGCGGCGGGCGTACTCGCTGGCGTCGGAACGCCACCAGCTCTGCCGGGATGGTTCGTCCGCGCCGTGCGCCGGCGGCGCTGCCGGCTTCTCCTTACCGGGTACGGTCGCCGTGGCCTCTTCCGCGGTCACAGTCCTACTCCTTCGTTTACCGGCTGGCCGCTGGCCAACCGGTCGGGTCGCCCGGTCACGCCGTGGCACTTTCCTTCGCCGACCCCGACATGACGAGATCGAGCACGGTTTCCTCATCGATCTCACCGGCCGGGGCGTGGTGGACGACGCGTCCTTCCCGCATCACCAGCACCCGGTCAGCCAGCCCCAGTACCTCGGGCACCTCGCTGGAGACCAGCAGGACGCCCACGCCCTGCGCGGCGAGGTCGTGGATTACCTGGTACAGCTCGGCCCGGGCACCGACGTCGACGCCCCGGGTCGGCTCGTCGAGCAGCAGCAGCCGGGTGTCACCGAGCAGCCACCGGCCGACCACCACCTTCTGCTGGTTGCCGCCGGAGAGCTGGCGCACCGGACGATGCACACCCCGGGGACGCAGCTCCAGCGAGCCGGCCACCCGTTCGGCGGCGCTGACCTCCCGGCCGGCGTCGGTGAACCCAACCCGGGCGAGGCGACCGAAGGTGGCCAGCGTGATGTTGCGGAAGATCGGTTCGCCCAGCAGCAGCGCCTGGCTCTTGCGTTCCTCCGGCGCCATGCCCATGCCGGCCCGCACTGCGGCACCGACGCTGCCGGCCCGTACCGGTTTGCCGGCCATCGTGACCCTGCCGGTGTCGGCGGTCCGGGCTCCGAAGATCGTCTCCAGCAGTTCCGAACGACCCGCACCGACCAGACCGGCGATGCCGACGATCTCCCCCCGTGCGACAGTCAGTGAGACGTCGCTGAACTCCCCCGCGCGGCCGAGCCGGGACACCTCCAGCAGCTGCTCCCCGTGCGGGTTGGGCTCCCGCTGTGGGAACACGTACTCGATCGACCGGCCGGTCATCCGGCTGACCAGTTCCTTGGTCGGGGTGGTCTGGGCCGGCAGGTTCTGCGCGGTGGTCCGGCCGTCCTTGAGTACGGTGACCCGGTCACCGATCTCGCGGATCTCTTCCAACCGGTGCGAGATGTAGATGACCGCGATGCCCTGAGCGGTCAGTTCGCGAATGATCCGGAACAGGTTCTCGACCTCGTCGTGGGCGAGCACCGCGCTCGGCTCGTCCATGATGATCAGCTTGGCCTGGTGGGACAGTGCCCGGGCCATGCTGACCACCTGCTTGCCGGCCGCCGGAAGCGATCGGACCAGCCCGCGGGGTCGGATCTCGGCGTGGCCGAGTCGGCCCAGGATGTCGCGGGTGCGTCGAGCCATCGCCGACCGACGGACGAAGCCCGCGGTCCGCGGCTCGTGGCCGAGGAAGGCATTCTCCGCCACGGAGAGGTCGTCGACCAGGTCGAGTTCCTGGTAGATGGTGGCGATGCCGGCCCGCATCGCGGCCTGCGGATTGGCGAACCGGACCGGTCGGCCCTGCCATTCGACCCGCCCCGAGTCGGGGCGGTGCACGCCGGCCAGCACCTTGATCAGGGTCGACTTGCCGGCCCCGTTCTGGCCGAGCAGGCAGTGCACCTCCCCGGCACGTACCTCGAGCTGCACCCCGTCCAGCGCGCGTACCCCGGGGAAGGTCTTCACGACATCGGTCAGCCGCAGCACCACGTCGCCGCCGGCAGCCACGGCCGGGGTGCCGCCGGGCTCGTCAACCGGCGCGGCGCCGGTGGCCTCGGGGGCGCTCACGACGCCTGCTCGAAGGCGACGTCGCTGGCCAGCACGGAGGCGCCGGTCACGCCGGCCCGCGAGCCCAGCTCGGACAGCACGACAGGCAGGTTGCCGGTGGCCAGCGGCAGCGACCGCCGGTAGACCACGCTGCGGATCTCGGCCAGCAGGATGTGCCCGAGGTGGGCCAGACCACCACCGATCACGATCATCGACGGGTTGGCGAAACTGACCAGACCGGCGAGGACGCCGCCGAGCCGTCGGCCGCCGTCGCGGATCAGCCGGATGCAGGTGACGTCGCCTTCCATGGCGCACTCGGCAACGTCACGCGCGGTGAGCTCGGCCCGCTGGGTGAGCCGCTCGGCCAGCGCCGGAGAGGTGCCGGCCCGGGCGGCGGCGGCCGCCTCCTTGGCCAGCGCCGCACCGCTGAACAGCGCCTCCAGACATCCGGCGTTGCCGCAGGAGCACATCGGACCGTGCGAGTCGACCTGGATGTGGCCGATGTCGCCGGCGCAGCCGTCGATCCCCCGGTAGACCTGGCCCGCGAGGTAGATGCCGCAGCCGACGCCGGTGCCGAGCTTGACGAACAGGAAGTCGTCGACCGAGTGGGCCACGCCGCCGTGCCGTTCCCCGATGGCCATGATGTTCACGTCGTTGTCCACCACCGCCGGGCAGCCGTGCTCCCGGGCGAGCAGCTCGCGGACCGGGAACCGGTCCCAGCCCGGCATGATCGGCGGGGAGACCGGCACTCCGTCGCGGTAGCTGACCGGCCCGGGTACCCCGATGCCGATACCGTCGAGGCGCTCGTGCACCCCTTCGACCCGGGCCTTGGCGAGCAGCTCGTTGATTCGGTGCAGGATGACCTTTGGCCCCTGCCGGATGTCGGCGGGTTCGGTGTACGCGGCCACCGGCTCCAGCCGGCCGTTGGTGATCTCCACGTCGACCGAGCTGGCGCCCAGGTCGATCGCGGCGAACCGCAGGTCCGGGTTGAGCTCGACCAGGGTTGAGCGGCGGCCGCCCCGTGAGGCGGCCATCCCTGCTTCGGTCACGAAGCCGGAGGCGACCAGCCGCTCCAACTCGGACAGCAGGCGAGGGCGGGGAATCTCCAGCTGGTCGGCGAGCTCGGCCCGGGAGACCGGTCCGTTGTCCCGCAGCAGTCGCAGCAGCTGGAGGTGCAGAGGATCCGCCGTACGCATGGGGTCCACCTCCGACAGTGAGTAACACCGAGGCGACCTCGGCGTGTCGTGACCGAAACACTAAGAGTCTTCTCAGTCTCGTGTCCAGAGTTTCGGTCTACTGAAGCAAAACTTTTTCTGATCGTGACAGAAGTTGGTGGCACCTACCCGAACCGAAGTTAACCTGGCCCGATGTATCTGGTTCAGGGCACGAGGGATCGACCGATCGGCCCTCGCGCAACGAGGGCGGAGCCCGGACACGCGGAACCGGGGTGCCGGCCGCCGCCGCGGCGGCGGCCGGCACCCCGGTCGGTTCACACGGTTGGATCAGTGGCCGCCGTGCCGGGTGACTGGCGACCGGTGGATCACTCGCTCTGGCTGTAGACGGTCAGTTCCGACATGTGCTGGTAGCTGCGCTCGGCGAACTCCAGCGACTGACCTGGGTTCTCCGATCCACCGGGAGCGGTGTCCTGCTCCCAGTTGGCGTGGTGGAAGTCGTAGTGCCCGATGGTCTGGAAGAACTGCTGGAAGTTGATGTCGCCGTCGCCCATCGGCGTCATCTCGTAGCCGTTGCTCAGCTCGGAGTTCTTGTTGCCGTCCTTGGCATGGAACAGCGGGAACCGCCGGGGCCGACGGGCCACGGTCAGGATCGGGTCGAACACCCGGGTCCGCTCCTTGCCGGCCGAGTTGATGAACGTGTGGTGCTTGTGCCGGGCGACGTAGCCCCAGTAAATGTCCATCTCGAAGTAGACGTACTTCGCGTCGGTCTTGGCCATGAAGTACTCGACCTTGCGGACACCGGACGAACGGGTCGGCCGTCCCTGCTCGTCCAGCGGGCCGGAGTCGAGCAGAAAGTTGTACGCAGCGTCATGGTTGTGGGTGTAGAGCCGCATCTTGCGTTCCCGGGCCTGCCGGCCGAGCTCGTTCCACAGGTCAGCGGCCTCGTTCCAGTCCGACTGGTAGTCGCTGCGGGTCGGGTCGCTGCCGGTGCCGATGTTCTTCATGCCGAGTTCCTCGGCGATGTCGAGCTCCTGCTGGAACGTCTCCGCATTGATCCTGGCGTGGGTGCCGTTTGCGACCAGGCCGTTGTCGTCCAGGATCTTGCGGATCTCGGTCGGCGTGATCTGCCGTCCGAGGATCTCCTCGCTCTGGGTGTAACCAGCGAACTCGACCTCCTTGTAACCGAGTTCCGCCAGGCGGGCCAGGACCCGCTCGAAGCCGTACGGCACGCCGCTGTCGTCCGGAGCGGCCCGGATGCGGTCCCGGACCGAGAAGAGGATGATGCCCCGGTTCTGCTCGGGGATCAGCGGGTCCACCGACCAGCCGTCCGGCCCGGGCCGGACGGCTGGTCTGCAGCACCGGCAGCCCGGCCGCACCGAGCACGGCAGCGGCACCGGCCGATGCGGCGAGGATGTTGCGGCGGGTGAGCGCCGGATTGGGTGGCGAGAGTTGCCCGTTGCGGCGTAGCACCTCGTCCATTCTGTCCACCTTTCTGCAGCGGCTCGCAGAGCCGCCGATGACGAGTGAGGAGGGTCGGGGTGTATGGAGCCGCACGCCGCCGAAACGCACGACCCCGGGGCGGAGAGGTTCGGATGGGTGGGTTCGGGTCGGTGCCGCGGTGGCGGGCACCGACCCCGAACCGCAGCTGTCTCCGCCATGCCCCTGGCGGGAGACAGCTCGGGCCTGGTGGCCCTGGTCGCGACCGGCGTTTACGACGCTGTGTCGCTGGTGTTACGTCTGGGGCAGACATCAGCCCCGGAGACCAGGGAAAGAATGACCCCGTCGAACTAAACTTTCAGGTGAACTACCGATGGCTTTGTCTTCCGCCAGCCAGAAGTCTGTACGACAGGACCCGGCAAGATCGATGACTGTCGCAGAAGGGTGCTTTAGGACGTCAGTTGCAGAGCAGCCGACCTACCCGACGCCCGGCGACGGTCAGCCCGAGCACCGTCACCCCGACCAGGTAGCCGACGTCGACCAACTGCGTCCACCCGACGGTGTCCACGGAGATCGCCCGGATCAGATGGACCGACCGGTACAGCGGGGTCAGCTCGACCAGCCAACGCAGCACCGACGGGTACGCCTCCGCCGGCACGAACGTCCCGGAGAACAGGAAGACCGCGAACTGGGCCGAGCCCATCAAGTCGAAGTCCTGCCAGCTACGCATGTAGGTGGACAGCGCCATGCCGAGCCCACCGAAGGCGAACCCGACCAGTACCGCCGCCGGGAACGCCAGCAGCGCCCGCGGGACGGTCGTCAACCCCATCACGACCATCACCAGCAGGAAGGTCGCCGAATAGATACTGCCCCGCGCCATCGCCCAGCCGAGCTCGCCGAAGGCCAACTCGGTCGGACGGACCGGGGTGGCCAGGATCCCGTCGTAGAGCTTGACGAACTTCATCTTGGCGAAGAAGTTGAAAGTCGTTTCCGACAACGCGCCGGTCATCGCCGAGGCGGCGAGCATCGCCGGCGCGACGAACGCGGCGTACCCGATGACGGCCCCGCTGCCCGGCAGGGCGATGTCCCCGATCAGCCGGCCCACGCCGACACCGATCGAGAACAGGTAGAGCAACGGCTCGACCACCCCGGAGATCATCACCACCCAGTACGCGGACTTCAGGGCGGCCGCGTTGCGCTCCATCACCGACCCGGCCCGCCGCACGGCCGCGCCGACCCCGAGCACCTGCGGCAGGACGAGGGTCACCACCGTTTGCCTCCTCTAGTGGATCAGACGCTCTCTAGTGGATCAGACGCTCTCTAGTGGATCAGACGCCTGCGGAACCGGGTGACGGCCAGCCACCATCCGGCCGCCACCCAGAGGCTCAGGTAGCCGAGATGTCCGGGGACGGACCAGGCGGGCGTGGTGCCGAGCGAGGCCGCCCGGCACAGGTCGACCCCGTGCCAGAGCGGCGACAGGTAAGCCAGCCAGCGCACTGTCACCGGCAGCGACTCCACCGGAAAGAACACTCCGGCGAACAGGGTCATCGGGATGACCGCGAACCGGAACACGATGACCATGTAGCTGTCGCTGCGGATGGTGGCCGCGAAGGCGGCCACCGGCAGGGCGACGGCCGCTGCCAGCAGCACGGCCACCGGCAGGGTCAGCACCGCCCAACCTGAATGCAGCGCACCGAACGCGGCGGCCACCGCGAGGAAGGCCACGGCACTGGCCAGCACCCGCAGCAGGACGAAGGCGAGCAACCCACCGACGATGTCGGCGATCCGTAGCGGAGCGGCTATCTGTGAGTAGTAGGTTCGTTGCCAGGTGAACCCGCCCAGCACCGGCCACGAGGACTGCCCGATGGCCACCTGCAACGCGGTGGAAGCGATCAGACCAGGGACGATCCAGTCGAGATAGCTGAACCCACCGACCCCCTGGTCAACGTAGGCTCCCACCCCCACACCGAAGCTGAGCACCGTCAACAGCGGCAGCAGGAACGACGAGAAGACCGACGACCGCCAGGTCCGCCGGTAGCCGGTCAGGTTCGCTTCCAGGACGCTCGACGCCGGCCCGAACCAGCTCCGGGCCCGCGCCCCGGTCGATCGCGCGGTTGTCGTGGCCGTCGGCGTCGCGCCAGTGTCTGTCCCGGACATCCGTCGTCGCCCTCCCCGTACCCGGTCCCCGGCCGATGTTGTACCGCCCGGGTACGACATCGTGGAAACGACGCCCCGGCCCGACCGCCCGGGATCTACCGGCCCGGCGTACTCTACGGCGACGGCGGGACATCCTCACCGGGATTTCCGTCTCCCGGGTCCGCCGCCCGGGATGGTCGCCAAGTTCTCGACGGTGGTCAGCAACAGCACCCGTTGCAGCGCCTGCCCAGCTGCCAACCACCGCCGCTCGGTGTCGCCCGTGGTGGACAGCACGAGAATGGCGGGTACGGCTCGAAGCGTTCGGTGAACTGGGTCAGACGCGGCGCTACCAGGCCGAAGTTTCGGCGACCCAACTGTCAGTGCGGCCCCGCCGTCAGTGCGGGCGGTTGCGCTCGATCGCCGGCGCCGCGACGCGCTCCGCCCAGTCGATTCGGCGCACCTCGTATTCGACCTCGCCGTGCTCGACGCCCTCAATCGGATCGTCCCACTGCAGGTGGAAGCAGCGGGCCAGGCGCAACCCGGCCGCTTCCATCACCCGCCGCGAGGCGACGTTGACCGCCATCGTCTCGGCGAAGACCCGGTCGACGGTCGGGTGGTCGAACGCCATCCGCAGCAGCGCTCGGGCACCCTCCGAGGCGTACCCCCGGCCCCAGGAGGCGCGCCGCAGTCGGTACCCGAGCTCCACCTCGGTGATCGCCAGCCGACCACCCCGGCCGTTGACCACACCGCTGGCGGGACCGACACCGGCCGGACCGGCGGCGGCCGGCTTCAGCGCGAACCAGCCGATGAAGGCGCCGCTGGAGCGCTCGATGGCGGCCCACTTGCCAAAGCCCGGAAAGCGAAGATAGTCACGCAGGATCGCAGGCAGGACCTCGCGGCGTACGGTTTCGGCCGGGGTCGGTCTGCCTCCGGTGAGGTACCGCATCACCTCGGGGTCACTGTCCAGCTCGACGAGCAGTGGCAGGTCGTCGATGGTGAAGCGGCGTAGTGACAGCCGGTCGGTCTGCGCGATCATCCCCGGCCGATTCTAGTCGATCAGGGTCCGGCCGGTGAGATGCAGGAAGACGTCCTCCAGACCGCTGCGCCGGATCAACGCGCTGGTCGGCGCCAGCCCACGGCGGTGCACCTCGTTGAGCGCCCCGTCGCCGTCGCCGGTGTAGAGCAGGATCCGGTCCGGCAGCGCCTCGGTCCGTTCGGCGATTCCGCCCAGTTTGTCGGCGAAGCTGTCCTGGTCGTCGGTCGGGAACCGGAGTTCGACCACCTCCCGGGTGGAGTAGCGGGTGATCAGGTCCCGCGGCGAGCCCTCGGCGACGATCCGACCGCCGTCCATCACCACCAGTCGGTCGCAGAGCTGCTCGGCCTCGTCCATGTAGTGCGTGGTCAGCACCAGGGTGACACCCCGTTGCTTGAGCCGGAACAGCCGCTCCCACACCAGGTGCCGGGCCTGCGGGTCCAGCCCGGTGGTCGGCTCGTCGAGCAGCACGATGTCCGGCTCGTTGACCAGGGCACGGGCGATGGTGAGCCGGCGTTTCATGCCGCCGGACAGCGGCTCCACCTTGCTGCCCGCCCGGTCGCGCAACTGCACGAAATCGAGCAGTTCGTCGGCGCGTCGCCGGGCGACCGGGCGCGGGATCTGAAAGAAGCGGGCGTAACTGACCAGGTTCTCCCGTACCGTCAGGTCCTGGTCGAGGTTGTCCAGCTGCGGGCAGACGCCGAGCCGGGCCCGGATCGCCGGGCCGTCCCGCTGCGGATCCATCCCGAGGATGCGCAGGGTGCCGCCGCTGGGCGGGGAGACGCAGCCCACCATCCGCATGGTGGAGCTCTTGCCGGCGCCGTTCGGCCCCAGGAAGCCGAACGCCTCACCGGGCGCGACATCGACGTCGATGCCGGCGACCGCGGTGAACGCCCCGAACCGCTTGACCAGACCGCGTGCGTGGATGAGTGGCCCGCTACCCCGTTCAGTCACGGCCCCGACGCTACCGCGCGGCCCCGACAGGGACGCCAGCGAGTTTCGCAAGCAGGCACCTTCCGCCAGATCGGGGACAAAGTACTGTACGAGCATCTTGAAGTTTACGCTTTGATGCACTAAGTTTGCCATCCTGGCTCACTATTCCTGGGTCAGCGGGCGAGTTCGTCACCTCGCCCGATCCCTGCCCACGCCGGTCCGCTCCGCCCGCGTGTCCACCGGCCCTCCACGTCGGACGACGCCACGTGCCGGACCCAGGTGAAGGACAATGACCAACGTGTTGGGAGTGTGGCCGGAGAACACGCATCAGGCGCAGATCCTGCGCCTGCTCCGAGACGGCCCGTGCTCGCGCGCCGAACTCGGCGACGCGGTCGGCCTCTCCAGGTCGAAGGTGGCCACCGAGCTCGACCGGATGATCGACCGGGGTCTGGTGGAGACCGCCGGTCCGGCCGCGTCCCGCGGCGGTCGTCCGTCGTCGATCGTCCGGATCGCCGCCGCCACCCGCTTCCTCAGCATCGACATCGGCGCGAGCACTTTGGACGTGGCGCTCACCGACGGCGAACTGCAGGTCGTGGCCCGGCTGGCCGAGCGCACCGAGCTGCGTAAGGGTCCGACAGCGGTGATCGCGCAGGCCCTCGAACTGGTCACCAAACTGGCCGCCGACTCGGGCACCACGCGGTTCACCGGCGCCGGCATCGGGGTGCCCGGTCCGGTCAGTTTCCACGAAGGCGTGCCGGTCTCGCCACCGTTCATGCCGGGTTGGCACCGCTTTCCGGTACGGGAGATGTTCAGCACCGAACTCGGCTGCCCGGTGCTGGTCGACAACGACGTCAACATCATGGCGCTCGGTGAGAAACACGCCGGCATCGCCCGTTCGTTCGACGACTTCCTGTTCGTCAAGATCGGCGCCGGGATCGGCGCCGGGATAGTGGTCGGCGGGTACGTCTACCGGGGGGCCAACGGTTGCGCCGGCGACATCGGCCACACCGCTGTCGACGAGAACGGGCCGCAATGCCTCTGCGGCAACGTCGGCTGCCTGGAGGCGTACTTCAGCGGTGCGGCGCTGACCCGCGACGCGGTCGCCGCCGCCCGAGCCGGGCGTTCCGACCAGCTCGCCGAACAACTCGCCCGGATCGGCACGCTCACCGCGCTGGACGTCACCCGGGCGGCCGCCGCCGGCGACCCGGTCGCGGTCGGCATGGTCCGCGACGGTGGACGACGCGTCGGTCAGGTGCTGGCCCGACTGGTGAGCTTCTTCAACCCGGGGATGGTGGTGATCGGCGGCGGGCTCGCCGGAATGGGTCACGCGTTACTGGCCGAGATCCGAGGCGTCGTCTACCGCAGCTCACTGCCGCTGGCCACCGGCGACATGCCGATCGTCCTGTCCGAGCTGGGTGACCAGACCGGTCTGATCGGCGCTACCCGGATGATCAGCGACCACGTCTTCACCGCCAGCTGAGCCGACCTGCCCGACCCCGGGCGCATCCGCCACCGGACGGCTCCACCACCGCGGCCGGTCACGGCTGCTGCTCGACCGACGCCCGGGCCGCGGCCACCAATTCGGCGGTACGCTCGGGCAGCCAGGCCGCGTCGGTGTCGACGCCGGCGTCGTAGCGCACCGTCCAGCTCAGGCCGTCGATGCCGGACACCCGCCGGCCCACCACCCGAGCCCCACCACCATCCAGCTGGTGGTGCATGCTGTAGCCGACCGACCGGGTCACCCTGGTCCGGACCTGGTCCGGAACGTCTCCCGGGTCCGAGAGGTCGAACGAGATTGCCGGCCCGTCGGCGACCACGGTGTAACCGTCGTGCTCAGACACCGTCTCGGCCGGCGTGACGACCAGCGTCTCGCCCGACCAGACCGCCTTGTGCACCCGGTGCCAGCCGAGCCGGGTGGCCCGGCCCGGCAACCACAGGCCCCGGTTGGTGACGACCAGCGTGCCGGTCGCGGTCCCACTCCAGGCCAGCACCCGCTCGTCACGGTCCAGCGGCGGCCGCTGGTCGGCCGGCAGCCGCGCGCTACGCCGAAACAGACTCCACACCGTCACAACCCTCCCACGGCTTGTTCGCGCAACGCACGCGCATGCTGTTCCAGGGAGAACAGCTCTCCGGCCAGGGTCAGATACTCGTCCTGGTTGGTCACCGGATTGATCCGCTGCACCTTCGACTTCAGCTCCCTGATCCGGGTGGTGACCGCTCCCCACTGCAGGCGGGCCAGGGTCACCGAGACGTAGTACGGGTCCGCCTCCCGGTCGACGTGCAGCGGTTCGACTGCCAGCTCGGCGACCAACGCCCGGGCCGCGAGGTCGGCGCAGTTGTCCCGGACCCGCTCGATCCACACCGCTCCGGTGGTAGCGGCTGCGGCCCCGCCGGCCTGCGCCATCGCGTCCCGCAGCACGGCGTGTACCGGATGCTGGTAGACCTCCGCGCCGAGATTGTCGAACATCGGACCGGCGAGCACCGGCACCTGGAGCCCGAGCTTCAACGCCTCCCGTTCGACCAACGTCTGAGGATCGTCCGGCTCGTTGCGCGGCTTCGGCGCCGCCGGCTCAGGCACCGCCGCCCGGCCGCCAGCGGTCCGCTGCGGCCCGGCCGCCGCCGCAAGCACTGCCCGCTGCACCGGTTCGATTTCCATCCCGAGGTCGCCAGCGAGCTTGCGCACGTACTCCGGGCGTTTGTCCCGGTCCTTGAGCTTCGCCACCAGCGGCGCGGCCCGCCGCATCGCCTCCACCCGGCCATCGACGGTGTCCAGGTCGAACCGGCTCAGTACCTGCCGCAGCGCGAAGTCGACCAGCGGTTCCCGGCGCGCGACCAGGTCGCGCACCGCGAGGTCGCCCTTTGCCAGCCGCAGATCGCACGGATCCATGTTGTCCGGGCTGACCGCGATGAAGGTACGCCCGACGAAACGCTGATCCTCCTCGAACGCGCGCAGCGCCGCCTTCTGCCCGGCCGCGTCCCCGTCGAAGGTAAAGATGACCTCCCCGGCGACCGCCTCGGTGTCCATCAGCAGCCGGCGCAGTACGCCGATGTGGTCCGCGCCGAACGCGGTGCCGCAGGTGGCGACGGCGGTCGGCACCCCGGCCAGGTGGCAGGCCATCACGTCGGTGTAGCCCTCCACGATCACCGCCCTGCCCTGCCGGGCGATCTCCCGCTTCGCCTGGTCGATCCCGTACAGCACGTGAGACTTCTTGTAGATCGGGGTTTCCGGGGTGTTCAGGTACTTTGGTCCGTCGTCGTCGTCGAAGAGCTTACGCGCGCCGAAGCCGATGACGTCGCCACCGAGCTCCCGGATCGGCCACAGCAGGCGGCGCCGGAAGCGGTCGATCAACGAGCCGGACCGGGCCTGGCGGGCCAGCCCAGCGGTGATCAGCTCCTGGGCGGTGTAGCCCCGCTGGCGCAGATGCCGGGTCAACTCGTCCCACGCGTCCGGGGCGAACCCGCACGCGTACCGCTCGGCGGTCGCCCGGTCGAACCCACGGCGGGCGAGGAACTCGCGGGCCGGCCGGGCCGCCGGGTCGGTCAGCCGGTCGACGTAGAACTCGACCGCGGCGGCGTGTGCCGCGGTCAGTCGTTGCCGCTGACCGGTCTGCTGGCGGACCGGCGCGGGACCGGCCTCGATGTAGCGCAGCTGGATCCCGGCACGGGCAGCGAGCCGCTCCACCGACTCGACGAAGGTGAGATGCTCGGCCTCCATCAGGAAGGTGATCGCGTCCCCACCCTTGCCACAACCGTGACAGAAGTACACGTTCCGGCCAGGTGCCACGGTGAACGACGGCGTCTTCTCGTCGTGGAAGGGGCAGAGCCCCTTGAGGTTGCCGCCACCGGCCGACTTGAGTGTGACGCTCTCCGAGATGATGTCGGCGATCGACGTACGCTCCCGCACCAGCGAGATGTCCTCGTCCCGGATCCGACCAGCCATGCTCTGCCGCCCTCCTTCGAGGTACATCCTGCCCTGCCGCCACCATCACCGACGGTGCGGGTGCCGAGAGCCGGGAGCCGGCACCCCACCGGCCGCAGCGGACCCCCGAACCCCACCCTGACCAGGCAGGCTTCTGTCAATACGCACTTTCCACGCCTCGCCGAAGAACAGACCTTGTCCTCACCTGTAACCAGGGCAATACTGTCTGTGTCGTACCTAGTGAACCGTTCGCTGGCTTGTTTCTCTTTCTTCACGATTCACTGTGTCTCGTCTACATTGCCGGATCCCCAGCCCGAAGGAGGAGGCACCCCCATGCCCCAGCTGCTACCCGAGACCAGCGCCACCGACCACCTGGACGTGATCGCCCTCGACGAAGCGCCCCGACTGTGCGCCCTCTACCGCGGCCAGGACGCCGAGCTGGCGCCGGAGGACGAGCTTCCACACATCGCCGGCTGGGTGCTGGCCTGGCCGGACGGCTCGGCCCTGACCCTGCTCACCGAGGGCGACCAGCCACGGATCATCTCCGGATCGCTGTCGAACGTCGAGACCTGGTGGTCGGCGCTGCTCGCCGCAGACCTGGTCGCGGTCCGCCCGCCGGCCGAGGGCCGAGTGAGCCACCGGCCGTGAACCGGATCAGACGCGGGTCGGACCCGGCCGCCCCGCCGGCCGGGTCAGCCGCCGGTGCCAGGAGATCGCCGCCAGATCGGTGAGTGACGCGACCTGGTCGATGATCACTCGGGCCCGGGCCCGGTCCTCCGACGCGTCCGACCACAATGGGAGAAAGACCGGGTCCAGACCGGCCGGGGCGTACGCGGTCAACGCCTCGACGAGTTCGGCGAGGATTTCCCGCTGCCGCAGGTAGCCGGCGGCGGCACCCGGCCGACGCATCACGTAGCGCAACGTCAGCCCCTTCAACAGCGCGCACCGGGCGCGCACCACCCGCGGCACGACCAGATCGGCCGCGTACCGCCGCACCGGCTGCCCACCGGAACACTCCCGGGTGGCCGACACCGCGGCGGCGACGAACGCCCCGGTGAGCATGCTGGTCGTACCCTTCAGCGCTGCCTGGGCCGGGTGGCTGCCGTCGTAGCCCGCCAGCAGCCGCAGCTCCGGCCGGGCCAGCAACTCGGCCAGGATGCCGGTCAATTCGTCGGCGGACTCGGTGGAGTACACTGCGGCGACGTCGGCCGCCAGCGCAGCCTGTTCGTCGGGGTCCGCGATCAGCCGACCGAGGTCGATGTAGCCGCCATGGATACCGTCCTCCAGGTCGTGCACCGAGTACGCGACGTCGTCGGCCCAGTCCATCACCTGCGCTTCCAGGCAGCGCCGCCGGCCGTCGGGCGCGCCGTCGCGCAGCCAGGCGAACACCGGCTGGTCGTCGGCGTACACCCCGAACTTGCGCTCGCCGGGCCGGCGTGGCCAGGGGTACTTGCAGGTAGCGTCGAGCGAGGCCCGGGTGAGGTTGAGCCCGACGGAATCGCCGGACGGACCGATCACCTTTGCTTCCAGGCGGGTGAGCACCCGCAGCGTCTGCGCGTTGCCTTCGAAGCCGCCGTAGCCGGCGGACACCTCGTCCAGTGCCCGCTCACCGTTGTGCCCGAAGGGCGGGTGTCCGAGGTCGTGGGCCAGGCCCGCGACGTCCACCACGTCCGGGTCACAGCCGAGCCGGGCACCCATCTCGCGGGCGATCTGCGCGACCTCCAGCGAATGGGTCAACCGGGTCCGGGGTACGCCGTCCGCGCCGCTCGGATCCGCCAGATGCACCTGGGTCTTGGCCGCCAGCCGCCGGAACCCGGCCGAGTGCAGCACCCGGGCCCGGTCCCGCTCGTACGGGCTGCGCCCGTAGCCGGTGTCCTTGGCCGGCTCCGGCACCAGACGGTGCACGTCGGCGGCGCGACCAACCGCCGGGCCGTCCGGAGAGGGACTCACCTTCAGCAGCCTAACCGCCCTGGCGGCGCGGCGAACCGGCAACCCGACCGGCCCGTCGGGGGCGGCGAACCGAACCCCTCGTGCGGCGGCGCCGTCACCCGACCGGGTAACGATTTCGGGGTGGTTTCCGGTTTGTGTCGTGATGTTGACGTCGGCCCTGCGGGACCGCACCGACCAGCCCACAATCGGGGCGTGGCTGACCAGGGGTGGACCCGTACCAGCCGGCTCGTACACATCTGCGATGTCGCCGAACCGATGCGGTACGCCGTCGAGGAGCACTGCGCCGGCCAGCTCATGGGAGAGCTGGCCGGCGCCAGCGCCTGCTGTCTGACCAGTTCGACCGGCCCGACCGGATCGGCGCGACCACCGCGCCGTCATCATCGGGTCGACATCCTGCTCGGGCAGCACCTGGTCACTGCCGGGGACGATCCGCCGCACCGCTACGCCCGGTCGGCACGACTGGCCACGCTGGCGCTGGCCCTGCCGGCGGCGGACGGCATCCTGGTCACCGCCCGCTGGCAGACCCACGGCCGGCCCGAGTCCTGCTGGCTGGGGTTCGGCGACGGGCCGGACGGCCGGACGTTCCTGCTGCTGTTGCGGGCCGCGGTGGGGCGGGCCACTCAGCCACGTCCGCTGAGCACGCAGAACTCGTTGCCCTCCGGATCCGCCAGCACCATCCAGGTGACGTCGCCCTGGTCGATGTCGACCCGGCGGGCACCCATGTCGACCAGCCGCTCGACTTCTGCTGCCTGATCCGTCGGGCGCAGGTCGATGTGCAGCCGGTTCTTCAACTGTTTGCTCTCTGGCACCGGAACGAAGATCAGCCCGGGCAGTTGGTCCGGCGCGCGCCGGATCTCCACCTCGTCCGACGCCTCGTGCACAATCTGGTAGCCGAGCGCCTGCGCCCACCATCTGGCTAGCCGGGCCGGGTCGTGGGCGTCGACCACCAGGTTCTCCCACTGACTTGCCACCGGCCACCTCCTGAGGTCGTACGGACCCGGTTCCAGGCCTACCGTACGGCGACGACCACCGACCCGGCAGGGTGACGGGCCAAACACCCGAAGTCAGTTTGATGATCGTTCGCAATAGCCAATCAGTTATCAGTTGCTGTCCGATTGCCGATGGTTACGGGTCCACAAAGAAACATCGCCTGCGGTAACGTGCCAGGAGCACATCGTCACTGCCGCCTCGACCGGACGATTGGACAACCCGCTGGTGTCGATCATCGACCGACCGAGGCCCGCCGGCACCCCACCCGGCCCGGTGGCGGAACCCTGCGCCCACTGTCGCGCGGCGCGCAACGTCGCCGACGCCGCGCCGACCGCGGCCGCCCTCCCCGTCCGGCCACCACCCGCCGGTACGCCTGCGGCAGGTCGGTCGGGACGAGGTCGGCGACCAGCCAACCGGACGATCGAGTGAAGGAGACCGCCGGTGGACACTGACACCGCTATCGTTACCGAGCTGAACGGGCTACGCCACTGGGTGCCCGATGTGACCGGGTCCGTACTGACCGGGGTGGACGGCCTGCTGATCACCCACGACCTCGCCAGCACCGAAGCGGAGAGCATCGCCGCGCTGGCCGCCGCCAGCGTCGGCCTGGGGCGGCGGTTCGCGATGACCGCCGGCCACGGTGACCTGCGGGAGACCGTCATCCACGGCAACCGTGGCCAGGTCGCCCTCTACCCGGTGGGCGACCGGGCGCTGCTCGCCGTGCTCGCCGGACCGGGCACCGATCCGGGCCTGCTGCACGCCCATGGCCGTCGGGCCGCCCGGTCGATCGGCGAACTGCTGCGGAGCAGGCCGGCCGGCAACGTCGCGGCACCGGTGCCGGGCCTGCTGGACAACCACGCGCCGCTGGCGGTCCGCACCCCGATGGCGACCCTGCCGTACAACCCGGCGCTACCTCGCCGCCGGTTCTGACCAACGCCGGCCGGCGGGAACCGAGGCGGCGGCCGGGCACCCTCCTGCCCCCCAGGGTGCCCGGCCGTTCTTCGTCAGCGGCCGGTCAGCGGCTGTCCGAGCCGGTCGACTCGACCGTCGCCCGGCCGGCCTCCAGCCGGGCGACCGGCACCCGGAACGGCGAGCAGGACACGTAGTCCAGGCCCGCCTCGTGGAAGAAGTGCACTGAGTCGGGGTCGCCGCCGTGCTCGCCGCAGACCCCGATCTTCAGACCGGGCCGGGCGGCGCGGCCCTCCTCGACGGCGATCCGCACCAGCCGGCCCACGCCGTCCCGGTCGATCGACTCGAACGGCGAGATGCCGAAGATGCCAAGCTCCAGGTAACGCCAGAAGAACGCGCCCTCCACGTCGTCACGGGAAAATCCCCAGCCCATCTGGGTCAGGTCGTTGGTGCCGAAGGAGAAGAACTGCGCCGATCCGGCGAGCTGACCGGCGGTCAACGCGGCCCGGGGCACCTCGATCATGGTGCCGATCAGGATCTCGACTGACCGGTCGCCGAGCACCTCGGCGATGATCCGGTCGGCTTCCGCGCGTACCGTCTCCAGTTCCTGGACCGCACCGACCAGCGGGACCATGATCTCCGGGCGCGGATCGCGCCCGGCGGCGGCCAACTCGACGGCAGCCTCGGTGATCGCCCGCACCTGCATCGCGAACAACCCAGGGATGACCAGGCCGAGCCGCACACCGCGCAGGCCGAGCATCGGGTTCTGCTCGTGCATCCGGCGCACCGCGGCGAGCAACGCCGTGTCGCGGCCGGCGTCCTGACCCCGGGCCTGCGCCAGGGCGACCGAGACGGCCAACTCCTCAAGCGACGGCAGGAACTCGTGCAGCGGCGGGTCGATCAGCCGTACGGTGACCGGCAGGCCGTCCATCTCCTGGAAGATCTCCCGGAAGTCGGCCCGCTGCAGGGGCAGCAGTTCGGCCAGCGCGGCCGCACGCTCCGCCTCGTCACGGGCCAGGATCAGCCGCTCCACCAGTTCCCGGCGGTCGCCGAGGAACATGTGCTCGGTGCGGCACAGCCCGATCCCCTCGGCGCCGAACCGCCGGGCCCGCGCGGCGTCTGCGCCGGTGTCGGCGTTCGTACGCACCGCCAGCCGCCGCCGGTCGTCGGCGTGGGACAGGATCCGGTGTACGGCGAGCACCAGCGGGTTGGTGGAGCTCGCCGGGTCGACGGCGCCTTCGAAGTACTGCACCACCTCGGATGGTCGCACCGGCACCGCACCGAGGTACAGGCAGCCGCTGGTGCCGTCGATCGACACCACGTCACCTTCGGTGACGGTGAGATCGGCGACCATGAACCGCCCGGCCCTGGCGTCGATGTCGAGGGCGTCGGCCCCGCACAGGCAGGTCTTGCCCATCCCCCGGGCCACCACGGCGGCGTGGCTGGTCTTGCCGCCCCGGCTGGTCAGGATGCCCTGCGCGGCGATCATGCCGGGCAGGTCGTCGGGGTTGGTCTCCCGCCGGACCAGGATCACCTGCTCTCCCTGCCTGGCCAGCTCGACCGCCCGCGCCGGGTCGAAGACGACCCTGCCGACCGCGGCACCCGGCGAGGCACCCACCCCGGTGGCGATCGGCGGCGGCGCGTCGGACAGGTCGAAGCAGGGGAACATCAGCTGCGCCAGCTGTGCCCCGCTGACCCGGTGCAGCGCCTCGTCCAGATCGATGATCCCCTCGTCGACCAACTGGCTGGCGATGATGAACGCGGCGGCGGCGGTCCGCTTGCCGACCCGGGTCTGCAGCATCCACAGCTTGCCGCGTTCGATGGTGAACTCGATGTCGCACAGGTCCCGGTAGTGGTTCTCCAGCCGGGCCATGATGGCCAGCAGCTCGTCGTATGAACGGGGGTCGAGCCGGGCCAGCTCCTGCAGCGGCAGCGTGTTACGGATCCCGGCGACCACGTCCTCGCCCTGCGCGTTGGCCAGGTAGTCGCCGTAAACCCCCTGGTCACCGCTGGCCGGGTCGCGGGTGAAGGCGACGCCGGTGCCGGAATCCGGCCCCAGGTTGCCGAAGACCATCGCCACCACGTTGACCGCGGTGCCGAGTTCGGCGGGGATCCGCTCCTGACGCCGGTAGATCACCGCCCGTTCGGCGTTCCACGAGTCGAAGACCGCCCGGATCGCCAGGTCGAGCTGCTCGCGGGGGTCCTGCGGGAAGTCCCGGCCGGTGTGCGCGAAGAAAATCTTTTGGTACGCCCGGACCAGTCCGCGCAGCGCGTCGGCGTCCAGCGCGAGATCGTCGTCGGAGCCGGCGGCCCGCTTGGTTGCCTCCAGCGCCTGGTCGAACTCCTCCCCCGGCACCCCGCAGACCGTCCGGCCGAACATCTGGACCAGCCGACGGTAGGAGTCCCAGGCGAATCGTTCGTCACCGCCGGCCTGGGCGGCGAGCCCCGCCACGCACTCGTCGTTGAGGCCCACGTTGAGCACCGTCTCCATCATTCCCGGCATGGAGAACCTGGCCCCGGAGCGGACCGAGACCAGCAGCGGGTCGGCGGGGTCACCGAGCCGTTTACCCCGCTGGCGCTCCAGCCGGGCCAGGGCGGCGGCGATCTGGTCGGGCAGATCCGGCGGTACCGCGCCGGTCGTCAGGTAGGCCCGGCACGCCTCGGTGGTGATGGTGAAGCCGGGTGGGACCGGCAGGCCGAGATTGGTCATCTCGGCCAGGTTCGCGCCCTTGCCGCCGAGCAGATCCCGCTGGGAGCGGTTCCCCTCGGTGAAGTCGTAGACGTACCTGTGGTGATCGGTTGTCTGCCGGGACGGGTCGCCCGGTCCGCCGGATTCCGCCATTGTTGGCCTCCCATGTGCCGTTCGGCGCTGAACGATGGTTCACCAATGGCCATTGGTTGGCGCAGGTTAAGCGACCGGGGAGGCCAGCCGACAGTAGTGGGTGACCAGCCGCACAGGAAACGACACAGGCGGCGATCGGATACCCGTTCTGGGAGCGCTTCCGTGCGCAGTTCTGCGCATTCACCGGTGAGCTGGATCACGCCGGTCGACCGGTGTGAGGTACGGGATCCGCCTGCGGATCTCAGCCGCCGGAATCGGCGGTCTCCGCCCCGACCGGGACGGAATCGTCGTCCCGGCTGGCCAGCCATCCGCACGGAAGGAAGACCTTGCCCGGCGAGTTCGTCCGGCCCCGCGGCTGGCCCAACGTGTGCCGGGGGAACGGCTCGGCCGGGTCGAGCTTGGACAGCAGCGCGTCGAGCTCCGCCAGGCTGGACACCATGGCGAGGGCCCGGCGCAGCTCACCGCCGACCGGAAAGCCCTTCAGATACCAGGCCACGTGTTTACGGAAGTCGGTGCAGCCGTCCCGCTCGGCGTCGGCACGCCCGTCCCGTCCGGTGCCGAACCAGTCGACCAGCAGCTCGGCGTGCCGGCGCATGGTGGCGGCGACCGCGCCCAGGGTCGGCAACGTCCGCCCGGACCCGCCCTCGAACGCCGCCGACAGGTCGGCGAACAGCCACGGCCGGCCCAGACAGCCCCGGCCGACGACGACCCCGTCGGCGGCGGTGTGCGCCACCATCCGCACCGCGTCATCGGCCTCCCAGATGTCACCGTTGCCGAGCACCGGCACGCTCAGGGTCTGCTTGAGCCGGCCGATCGCGTCCCAGTCAGCGGTGCCCGAGTACCGCTGGGCGGCGGTACGGGCGTGCAGCGCCACCGCCGCGACCCCCGCCTCCTGGGCGGCCAGCCCGGCGTCCAGGTACGTAAGGTGATCGTCGTCGATGCCCTTGCGCATCTTCACCGTCACCGGTACTCCGGCGGGCGCGGCCGCCCGGACCGCGCCGGCGACGATCCGGCTGAACAGCCGGTGCCGCCACGGCAACGCCGCACCACCGCCCTTGCGGGTGACCTTGGGCACCGGGCAGCCGAAGTTCAGGTCGATGTGATCGGCCAGGTCACGTTCCACCACGATCCGCACGGCGGCTGCGGTGACCTGCGGATCGACCCCGTACAGCTGCAGGCTCCGGGGCCGTTCGGACGGCGCGAACGCGATCATCCGCAGCGTCTTCGGGTTGCGCTCGACCAACGCCTGGGTGGTGATCATCTCGCAGACGTACAGCCCGCCGCCCTGCTCGCGGCACAACCGGCGGAAGGCGACATTGGTGATCCCGGCCATCGGCGCCAGGACCACCGGTGGCCACACCTGGTGACGGCCGAGCGGCAGCGGCGGGAGGACCGGCGCGGACCCGCCGGCCGGCCGGGACACGGTGACAGACACGCCGTCCAGGATTCCACGGGCCCACCCGGCACCGGGCCCGGGCCCGGTGGTCAGCCGGTCGGCAACCGCTCCAGCAGGTACCGCTCGACCTGGTCCAGCGACACCCGCTGCTGCGCCATGGTGTCCCGGTCCCGCACGGTCACCGCGTCGTCGGTCAGCGTCTCGAAGTCGACCGTGACGCAGTACGGCGTACCGATCTCGTCCTGCCGCCGGTAGCGGCGACCGATGGCCTGCGAATCGTCGAACTCGACCATCCAGCGGCGGCGCAGCGCGGCGCCAAGGTCACGTGCCTTCGGCGAGAGGTCGGCGTTGCGCGACAGCGGCAGCACCGCGACCTTGACCGGGGCGATCCGCGGGTCGAGACGGAGTACGGTCCGCTTGTCGACGCCGCCCTTGGTGTTCGGTGCCTCGTCCTCGTCGTACGCCGCCAGCAGCAGAGCGAAGACCGTCGCGGTGAGGTCCGCCGCCGGCTCGATCGCGTACGGCACCCACCGCTCGCCCCGGTCCTGGTCGAAATAGGAAAGGTCGGCACCGGAATGCTTGGCATGCGCGGTCAGATCGTAGTCGGCACGGTTCGTGATCCCTTCCAGCACCACGAATTCCTGATAGGCGCCACCGAGCCGGAATTCGATCTCGACGATCCGCTTGGCGTGCTGCGGCAGGCCGGCGAGGGGCACCTCGGTACGGCGCAACTGCTGTGGCGCGAGACCCAGGTCGACGTACCAGTCCCACCGCTGCTGCGCCCAGTACCCCAGCCAGTCGTCGTCGCTTCCGGGCTCGACGAAGTACTCCAGCTCCATCCGCTCCCGCTCGTGGCTGCGCAGCAGGAACTCGCCGGGACCGACGACGTTGCGGAAGATCCGGCCGACCTGGGCGATGCCGAACGGCGGCTTCTTGCGGGCGGCGATCATCACGTTGGCGAAGTTCACGAAGGTGCCCGGTGCCGCCTCCGGCCGCAGGTAGTACCGGTCCGGTGGTGGCCCCGGACGGTCCGGTGAGACCTCGAGTAGCCCGCTGACCTGCTGCGGGTCGGTGAGGCTGCCCCGGCTGCCGCAGCTCGGACAGGCGAGCTCGGCGAGTGCGGCAGCCGGCTGTTCCCGGCGTACGGTGAACGCCTCGACGATCCGGTCCAGCGGTTGGGTGAGGTCGCAGGCCCGGCACCGGACCCGGGTCTGGGTGTAGGTGTCGAGCAGGCCGGACGCGGTGAACACCGGCCTCGCCTGGATGACCGCCGCGTCGAGGCCGACGACATCGTCGCGGTGCTGCACCACCGTGCGCCACCACTGCCGGCGGACATGCTCCTTGAGCTCCACACCGAGTGGCCCGTAGTCCCAGGCGACCGGCTGGCCACCGTAGACCTCACCAGACGGGAACGCGAAACCACGCCGGTGGGCGAGACTGGCCACGGCGTCGATGCGGTCGGCTGGCATGCGCTGCTCCTACACCGGCTGGCGGCCGGCGGGGATGTGCGGACGGGCTGATCTGGCAGATGTTCGGAGGCTACCCCTCGACGCCGCAGACCTCTAGCTCACCGGTGCCGGTGTCCTGGTTGAGCGACACTCGCAGGGTGTCGCCGCCGCCTCGGGCGTAGTCGACCTCCACCGGTACGACGATCCGGCTGGTGACCGAGACCTGACCGACCTCGTAGCCGGTGATCTCCGGCTCCGTGGCGAGTCGTCGGGCGAATTCACTGGCCGACTCGCGGCGCTGCGCCTCGGCGCAGAGCATGGCGTACGCAGCGTCGAAGTCCTGCTGGCTCACCGCCTCGAAGTAGTCGCCGACCGCGATCCGGGCCTGTTCGTCGATCGCTTCGGCGCCAGTGACGATGAGTCCGACCAACGCGACGGTGCCACCGCCACAGCACAGCAGCAGCGCGAGCGCCGCGACGCCCAGCCCGATCCAGACCCGCGCGGTACGGCCTTCGGCCGGCGGAGCGGCGAACGGCGGCGCGACTCCTGGACCAGCCGGCACCGGGTAGGTCGGACCGGGCACCGGAGTCACCGGGTTGGCAGCCGAGGTCACCGGGCCGGGCACCGGGGTTGCCGGGCCGGGCACCGGGGTTGCCGAGCCGGCAGCCGGCGTGTCGTCCGGTGCGGCCTCAGACTGTCCGGTCGCAGCAGGCTGCGGCGGCGGCTGGCGGTCCGGCGGCGCCCACGGCGAGGGTGCCTGCCACGGGGACGCCTCGTCGGGCACGGCGGACGGCGGGCGCGGCTGCGCCGGTCCGGGATCGGTCATGGGGCAAAGGGTAGTGCCCGCCGGCTCACCGTCCCGGCTCCGCCGCCCGGTCACTGCTGTGGGCTGCGGGTTCTTCTCCGGGCCCGGCGGTGACCAGCTCCTCGTACGCGGACGGCTCGTCGAGCGATTCGGCGAGCAGCGGCGTCGCGTCCACCTTCACCTCGAAGGAGCCGAGCGCCCGCCGGTAGGTGCCCACCGACTCCCATTCGGTGACCAGGCACCAGCGGTGCGGGTCCTCCAGCGCCCGGGTCAGTGCGCCGCGCCGGTACCCCGGGCGACCGGCCAGGGCCCGCAGCGCGGCCCGGGCGCGATCGACGAAGCCGGGCGTGTCCGCCTCCGGCACGGTGAACCGGTTGACCACCAGCACGTCGCGTCCCCTCCTGACTAGAGTCGGTCGGATGCAGCCTACGCAACCGTCGCCGCCGGTGCGCCCCGGGCGGATCAGCCCGACCGGGGCGTTCCTCGCCGCCCTGGTGCTCGTCCTGGTCGGGCTCTTCGCGCCGGGCGTCGTCGGCGCGACAGCGCTGCTGGTGCTGGCCGCCGGGCTGGTCTGGTTGCTGCGTCGCAGCTGGCCGGCGGTGCCGGCGGCCGGGCGCATGTTTCGCCTGGTAGCGCTCACCCTGCTGGTGGCGGTCGCCCTCGCCAAGGTGTTCTAGCCGGTTCAGCCCGATCGCCGCAGGCCGCAGCGAATCATGCAACCATGCGTTTTTGACAATCATTATCGTCGCCACGGACAGTTGCCTGATGCACAGCCACCTCTTCCGCCGTACCGTCGCCACCACCGCAGGTGCCCTGCTGGCCCTGGGCGGCACCGCCGCCTGTGCCCAGGACGGCGGCGACGGGTCCGCCGACGACACCACGGTCGACGTGGTCGCCGCCTTCTACCCCTTGCAGTTCCTGGCCGAACGGATCGGCGGCGACGCCGTCACGGTGACCGGTCTCGCGCCCCCCGGAGCGGAGCCGCACGACCTGGAGCTCAGCCCTCGGCAGGTTGGCGAGGTCAGCGACGCCGACCTGGTCGTCTACCTGAGTGGCTTTCAGCCCGCCGTCGATGACGCGGTGGAGCAGGAGGCTGGCGACCACGCCTTCGATGTGGTGGAGGTCGAGCCGCTGCTGGACGCCACGGACGGTGGGCACAGCCACGACCACGACGGCGAGGACGACCACGCCGACGAAGACGACCACGCCGACGAAGACGAGCACGCCGACGAAGACGACCACGCCGAGAACGAGGCGGACGACCACGCCGACGAGACCGGCGCGAAGGACCCGCACCTGTGGCTGGACCCCACCCGGTTCGCCACCGTCGGTGACGCGCTGGCCGAGCGTCTCGCCGCCGTCGACCCGGACCACGCCGACGACTTCACCGCCCGCGCCGCCGCGCTGCGCACCGAGTTGGAAACCCTGGACGCCGAGTACACCGAGCGGCTGGCCGACTGCGAGCGCCGGGAAATCATCACCAGCCACGCCGCCTTCGGCTACCTGACCGTCCGCTACCAGCTCGACCAGATCGCAATCACCGGGTTGAGCCCGGAGGACGAGCCGACCCCGCAGCGCCTCGCAGAGGTGATCGAGGAGGCCCGGGAGCACCAGGCGACGACGATCTTCTTCGAGACCCTGGTCAGCCCGAGCGTCGCCGAGACCATCGCTGACGAGACCGGCGCCGAGACTGCGGTGCTCGATCCGATCGAGGGACTGCAGCCGGACGCCGACGGGGACTATTTTTCGGTGATGCACGACAATCTGAACAATCTGACCGACGCCCTGGGGTGTTCGTGACCACCAGCGTCGTCCAGGTATCGCGCGGAGCGGTCGGCTACGACAACCGCACCGTACTTCGCTTCGTCGACCTCACCGTGACCAGCGGTGAGGTCGTCGCGCTGCTGGGCGCCAACGGCTCCGGCAAGTCGACCCTGATCCGCGCCGCGCTCGGGCTGGTGCCGCTGCGCGGCGGCTCGGTGCACCTGTTCGGGGTGCCGGCCGGACGGTTCCGGCAGTGGCACCGGATCGGCTACGTCCCACAACGGCTCGGTGCCGGCAGCGGCGTACCGGCCACCGTGGGCGAGGTGGTCGCCTCCGGCCGACTGGCCCGCCGCGGCGTACTGCGGCCGCCCGGCGCCGCCGACCGCACCGCTGTCGCCGCGGCGCTGACCGCCGTCGGCCTCGCCGACCGGTCCCGGGATCCGGTGGCCACGCTCTCCGGCGGGCAGCAGCAACGCACGCTGATCGCCCGCGCGCTGGCCGGCGAACCGGAGCTGCTGGTGCTCGACGAACCCACCGCCGGGGTCGACGCGGCCAGCCAGGAGGCGTTCGCCCGGGCGCTCGGCGCGTTCGTGGCCGGCAACGGTACGGTGCTCCTCGTCGCCCACGAGCTCGGTCCGCTGCAACCGCTGATCGACCGGGCCGTGGTGCTGCACCACGGCGAGGTGGTGCACGACGGCCCGGTGCCCGCGCCGGCCGGCCACCACGCGGACCCGGGACACGACCACGTCCATCCGCATGCTTCGGTGGAACCGTCCCGGATGTGGAGCGCATGAGCATCTTCCAGTACGAGTTCATGATCCGGGCACTGATCGGGGCCCTGGTCATCGGCCTGGCCGCCCCGGCCCTCGGCATCTACCTGGTGCAGCGTCGGATGTCGTTGATCGGCGACGGCGTCGGCCACGTGGCGCTGACCGGCGTCGGCGTCGGTCTGCTGCTGGACCGGTCCCCGGTGCTCACCGCCGTGATCGCTGCCGCGGTCGGGGCGGTCGCCATCGAGCTGCTGCGCGAACGCGGGCGTACCTCCGGTGACATGGCGCTGGCGCTGCTCTTCTACGGCGGCATCGCCGGTGGGGTGATGCTGGTCGGGCTGGCCGGCGACCGCAGCAACGCCAACCTGATGGCGTACCTCTTCGGCTCGCTCACCACCGCCTCCGTCGAGGACCTGTGGGTGATCGTGGTGCTCGCCGCGGTCGTGCTGACCGCGATGTTGCTGCTGCGGCCGGCGCTGTTCGCCATCTGCCACGACGAGGAGTACGCCCGGGTCTCCGGCCTGCCGGTGCGCACCCTCAACCTGCTGATCGCGGTGACCACCGCGGTGACCGTCACCATCGCCATGCGGGCGGTCGGCCTGCTGCTGGTCAGCGCGCTGATGGTGGTCCCGGTGGCGACCGCCCAGCAGATCACTCGGGGCTTCCGCAGCACCATGGCGATGGCGATGATCATCGGTACGGCCTCCGCCGGCTGCGGGGTGTGGCTGGCCGGCACCGCCGACACCGCGATGGGCGCGACCATCGTGATCCTGGCGATCGCTGCCTTCGCGGCCACCGCCGTCGGCGCCGGGACGTGGCGGCGGCTGCGCCGCCGGGCCGGCACGCTGGCCGTCCACCGCCGGCAGCCCCGCGAGGTCGAACCGCCCGAGGTGGTCCTGGACTGTCCCGCCGAGATGGTCCCGGATCGTCCCGTCTGACCTGGTACAGACCCGGCGACGAGCACCGCTGAGCCGCCTGCCTGCCGATCCGGCTCCGGTATTGGTTACCGTTGCGGGGTGACGATGGCCAACGGCTACGACGGGTACGAGAGCGCCAGCGAGTTGCTGCGCGCACTCTCTGCCCCGCTGCGGGTGGCCATCGTGACCGAGCTCGCCCAGGGTGAGCGATGTGTCCACGAACTCGTGCAGAAGCTCGGCGCGCCGCAGCCGCTGGTGTCCCAGCATCTGCGGGTGCTGCGGGGCGCGGGCGTGGTGCACGGCTCCCGGCGTGGCCGGGAGATCGCTTACGCGCTGGTCGACGAACACGTCGCGCACATCGTAGCGGACGCTGTCAGTCATGCCCGGGAGGTCCGGTGAGCAGCCGCCGGCACTGGCCCGGGCAGAACACGTCCCGGAGGCCCTGAATGAGGACTGGAGACACCACACCCGGCACCGCGGAGCCCTCGACGGTGCGCAACACCCGGCAACGCAGCGCGGTCAGCGCCATCCTCGACGAGCTCGCCGGCTTCCACAGCGCCCAGGAGCTGCACGCCATGCTGCGCCAGCGGGGCGACCGGGTCGGTCTGACCACGGTCTACCGGACGTTGCAAGGGCTGGCCGACTCCGGCGAGGTCGACGTGATGCGCCCGCCCGGCGGCGAGCACCTGTACCGGCGGTGCAGCCAGGGCCACCACCACCATCTGGTCTGCCGCTCGTGCGGAAGCGCGGTCGAGGTGGCCGGGCCGGCGGTGGAAAACTGGGCGGAACGGATCGCGGCCCAGCACGGCTACGTCGGGGTCAGCCACACCATGGAGATCTTCGGGACCTGCCCGAAATGCGCCGCCCGGCGTACCCCTACGACGTGACCGCGCCCGCGCGATTCCGGTCCTCGTACGGCACGCTGTGCGCATGCAGATCTACGCCGACCGTTTTCCGCGCGCCGACCGGCAACTCGCCACCGACCTGATCGTCGTCGTTTCGGGTCTACCTGTGGATCCGCGCCGCCAGCTGGCTGCAGGACCGGGTCGGCGAGCTGGCCCTGGCGCTGGCCACCCACCCGCTCGGCACCATCGGCGGCCACCGAGGCGTTGGCGGAACTGGAGCTGCGGGCGTTGGGCCTACGTGGCCGGCGCTGACCGGCCGCCACCCGCACCACGGTCGCCACCCGCACCACCGTCGGCACCACCGTCCTCGTCCTCATCCTCGTCGCCGTCCAGCCAACCACGGTGTACGAAGGGCAGGGCGACCCAGAAGATCAGGAACCATACCCCGGTGAGACCGCTGAGCACGAACGCGACCGGTCGGGACAGGATGAAGTCGGTGACCAGCAGCACCGAGCTGACCATGGCGACCAGCATCAGGCTGAGACCCCCGCTGGCCATCCGGTGGGCGAACCGGACCTGCTCCGGCTTACGGCCACGCCGGAAGAGCGCCCGGTGGAACGCCACCGGCGAAATGATCAACGCTGCGGCGGCCGCCGCCGCCAGCAGCGCCACCACGTACACGTCCCGTTGAAACCCGTTCGTGTCGGGGAACCCGCTGCTGAACGGCAGGGTCAGCAGGAACGCGAAGAGGATCTGCACCCCGGTCTGGGCGACCCTCAGCTCCTGTAGCAGATCGGAAAAGTTGCGCTGCCAGCGTTCCTTCTCAGTCTCCCGGTCCACGTCCGCTCGTCCTCCTGCCGGACCGCCCACGCTCAACTGGCGGTCAGCAATGTGCCCCGGACGCCACGGCGGGAAACCTCTACTCGTACTGCTGCCGGGGGGCGTCGATCTGCTGCCACGACTCGACCGCCAGATAGGGGATGCTGGCCCCGTTCACCGGGTCGGTGCCGATCCGGTCGCTGTACCGGCCGACCACCGCGATCCAGGTGTCCGCCGGCAGCCCGGTCGGGGCGCTGCCGTCCATCCCGACCTTGATCGGCCGGCCGTCGGCGGCACAGCAGGAGAGCACGATCCGGGCCAGCATCGGCTCACCGTCCGGGCCGTCGGTGACGAAGCCGGTGAGCCGTACGTCGCGCCCGTCCAGCGACCGGCCCTCGTCGAAGATCGCCCGGGAGGCGTAGTCGAGCACGCTGATCTCGGCCGGATCGCCGTCCGGCAGCGGCGGATAATCCGACGATGCCTGCTCGCTGCTCAACGCGGTGCCGGCCTGCGCGACGGCGTACGAACCCAGCGCCGGCGGGGCGACCAGTAGCAGCCCGAGCACCGGCAGGATCAGCAGCCAGCCCACCCTCGGCTCGTGATGGGCGTGGCCGTGGCCGTCGTCGGCGGAGCAACCGTGCCCGTCGTCGACGGCGTGGCCGTGCCCGGCATGTACGCCGACGGCAGGGGCCGGTGTCGACCGACGCCGCAGGTCGTGCCAGAGCGTCATGACCGCTGCGACGATCAGCAGCAGGCCGGCGGCGATCAGGAACGGTTGCAGCGCCTCCTTGACGTACCGCAGGTACATGTCGGTGACGCTGGCCCGTACCACCGCGCCGCCGAGGAGCAGCAGCACCACGCCTTGAGCCTGTTTGTTCACAACAGCACCGTCCCCACCGCGACCGCCACCACGATGGCGATCAGGAATGTCGCCGGAGCGAACCGGTACGCGAATCTGCGCCCGAACGTGCCGGCCTGCATCGAGACAAGTTTCAGGTCGACCATCGGGCCGACGACCAGGAAGACCAGCCGTGAGGTGAGCGAGAACTGCGACAGCGAGGCCGCGACGAAGGCGTCCGCCTCCGAGCAGATCGACAACAGCACGGCGAGTACGGCGAGCGCCAGAATGGACAGCACCGGGTTGTCTGCGAGGGTCTGCAGCCAGCGCTCCGGCACCAGCACGTTGATGCTGGCGGCGGCCATCGCGCCGATGACCAGGAAACCGCCGGCGTGCATGATGTCGTGCCGGACCGCCGCCCAGAACGCCCGCGCCCGGGACAGGTCGTCCAGGTCGGGCCGGCGCGGCAGGCGAATCCAATCGGTGCGACCCAGCCGCAGCCACAGCCAGCCCATCACGACCGCGACGAGCAGGCTGGCGACACCTCGACCGACGACCATCTCGGGGTTGTTCGGGAAGGCAACCGCCGTGGCCACCAGCACGATCGGGTTGATCGCCGGAGCGGCGAGCAGGAAGGCCAGCGCGGCAGCCGGCGCGACGCCCCGACGGATCAGCGACCCGGCGATCGGCACCGAACCGCACTCGCAGCCGGGCAGCACCACCCCGGCGGCGCTGGCCACCGGCACCGCCAGCGCCGGGTGTTTCGGCAACGCCTTCGCCCAGAACGACCTGGGTACGAAGACTGCGATCACCGCAGAGAGCCCCACCCCGAAGACCAGGAACGGCATCGCCTGAACCATCACCGACACGAAGACCGTGGTCCAGGTCTGCAGCCGGGGGTCGGAGATCAGGTTGGCCAACGGCTCGCGGAAGATCACCAGCCCGATCAGCAGGAAGGCGAGCACCTCCACCGAGCCGACCCGGTCACCGAACAGCCGGCGTCGGGGCGGACGCGGGCCGCCGGGCGGTCCGGCGCCGCCGCCGGACCCGGGCAGGTCGTCGTCGGCCGGTGCGGCCCAGTCGATGTCGTCGCCTGGGCGCGTCCGACGCGTCGCGGTGCGATCGGCAGCGGTCACGGCGGGCTGGTCCCCTCGCTGGTGTGAAGGCGGGCAGTTCACGATAACCCGCGCAGGGGTGCGCGCCACCACACCGGGACGCGCCCACTGTCGGTGCGGTGCCGCCGGTGCTAGCGTCGGTGGCACAACCTGATGTCCCACAGGGGAGCGCACACAGCGCTGAGAGTGCGGGGAGTCCCGCAGACCCTCGAACCTGATCTGGGTAATGCCAGCGCAGGGAGTTGGAGCGACGTATGACGCAGCAATCTTTGCCCGCCGACCGCAGCTGGCGGACCGTCGACATCGTGGTCGCCTCGGTGATCGCCGTCGCGTTCGGGGTGGTCTTCTGGCTGTGGGGGTTGATCTGGGCCGCTACCGAGGCCGCGTTCACCTTCTTCCCGCCCGCTCAGGCGGTGCTGTACGGGGTATGGCTGGTGCCGGCCGTGCTCGGCGCACTGGTGATCCGCAAGCCGGGGGCCGCGCTGTTCTGCGAGCTGGTCGCCGCGGTCGTCTCGGCGGCGTTGGGCAGCCAGTGGGGCGCCGTGGTGATCGTGCAGGGGCTGGCCCAGGGGGTCGGTGCCGAGCTGGTGTTCCTGGCGGTGGCGTACCGCTCGTTCCGGCTGCCGGTGGCGCTGGCCGCCGGTGCGGCCGCCGGGCTCGGCGCGGCGATCTTCGACCAGATCCGCTACTACGCGCCGTACGACCTGGTCAGTTTCCGGATTCCGATCTTCATCGTCACCGTGGTCAGCGCGATCGTGCTGGCCGGTGCCGGCAGCGTGGCGCTGACCCGGGCCCTGGCCCGCACCGGGGTGCTCGACCGGTTCCCCGCCGGCCGCGACCGCACCACGGTGTGACCCGGCCGCGACCGCACCATGGTGTGACCCGGCCGCGACCGTGCGGGTCGTGAGCCGGCTGGAGCTGCGCGGGTTCGGCTGGCGGCACGCCGGCCGCCGGGCCTGGGCGGTCCGTGACGTCGACCTGAGCGTTGACGCCGGTGAACGGGTCCTGCTGCTCGGGCCGTCGGGGGCCGGCAAGAGCACGCTGCTGGCGGCGATCGCCGGGGTGCTGCCGGCTGACTCGGGCGAGCAGGCCGGCACCGTCACCGTCGACGGGCTCGACCCGCGCAAGGCCCGCGAGCGGGTCGGCATTGTCTTCCAGGATCCGCAGACCCAGCTGGTGATGGCGCGCAGCGGCGACGACGTGGCGTTCGGTCTGGAGAACCGGGGGGTGCCGGCCGAGCAGATCTGGCCGCGGGTGGACGCCGCGCTGGCCCGGGTCGGCTTCCGGTACGGCCGGGACCGGCCGACGGTCGCGTTGTCCGGCGGCGAGCAGCAGCGACTGGCCCTGGCCGGGGCGCTCGCCCTGCGGCCGGGTCTGCTGCTGCTGGACGAACCGACCGCCAACCTGGACCCGGCCGGCGCCGACCTGGTCCGCAACGCCGTCGCCGGGGCGCTCGACGGGGACCGGGACACCACACTGGTGATCGTCGAGCACCGGGTGGCGCAGGCGCTGCCGCTGGTCGACCGGGTGGTGGTGCTGTCCGCCGGGGGCGGGGTGCGGGCTGACGGCGAGCCGGACGAGGTCTTCGACCGGTACGGCGGGCAACTGGCCGCCGACGGTGTCTGGGTGCCCGATCAGCCGCTGCCGCAGCGCGGTGGTTTCCCTGCCCGGGCCGGTGAGCCGCTGCTGATCGCCGACCGGGTCGGGCTGGTGCCCCGGCTCGCCCCGCTCGCCGACGAGGTGCCGCTACGCGCCGGCGAGGCGCTGGCCGTGCTGGGGCCCAACGGTGCCGGCAAGACCACGCTGGCCCTGCTGCTCGGCGGGCTGGTCGCAGCCACCGACGGAACGGTCCAGGCCACCGCCGCGTTGACCGGCGACGGCCGGGTCGGCCCGGCCCCGCACCGGTGGCGGGCAACGGAGCTGGTCCGCCGGATCGGCAACGTGTTCCAGAACCCGGAGCACCAGTTCGTCGCCACCACGGTGGCCGACGAGCTGGCTCTCGGCCCGCGCCGCTGCGGGCTGGCGGAGTCGACCGTCGCCAGGGTGGTCGACGAGTTGCTGCAGCGGCTGCGGCTGGACCGGTTGGCGGCTGCCAACCCGTACACCCTCTCCGGTGGTGAGGCGCGGCGGCTGAGTGTGGCGACCGCCCTGGCCACCGCGCCCCGCCTGCTGGTGCTCGACGAGCCGACGTTCGGCCAGGACCGGCGTACCTGGCTCGAACTGGTCACGCTGCTCGGTGAGCTGCGCGACGCCGGGCACGGGATCGTGACGGTGACCCACGACGTCGACCTCGTCGCCGCCCTCGCCGACCGGCGGTTGACCCTATGAGCCGGCCGGCGGTTGATTCTGTGAGCGGGCCGGCGGCTGACCCGGTGATCGGCGAACCGGACGGCACCAGGACGGCGCCGCTGGCCCGCCGCAACCCGGTAGCGAAGCTCGCCGCCGCGCTGGTCTTCTCGGTGCTGCTGCTGGCCACTCTGGACCCGGTGGCGCCGGCCGTCGCGATCGCCGTCGAGCTCGCCGTGGTCCCGCTGTTCGGGCTCGGCTACCGGGCCCTGCTGCGCCGGATGGCGCCGCTGCTGCTGAGCGCCGCCGGAGTGCTGGTCACCCTGACGTTGTTCGCCGCCGAACGGACCGGCCCGGTGCTGCTCGCCGCCGGGCCGGTGCTGGTGACCAGCGGCGTGCTGGTCACCGCACTCGGACTGGCGTTGCGCCTGCTGGCCGTGGCGCTGCCCGGTGTGCTGGTCTTCGCCACCACCGACCCGACCGACCTGGCCGACGCCCTGGTGCAGAACGTCAAGGCCCCGCCCCGGTTCGCGATCGGGGCGCTCGCCGCGTTCCGGCTGGTGCCGATGCTGGCCGCCGAGTGGCAGTTGCTGGCGATGGCCCGCCGGGCCCGGGGCATCGACGCGGGTCGCAACCCGGTGCGTCGGCTCCGGTTGTTCGCGACGACCGCCTTCGGGCTGCTGGTGCTGGCGATCCGCCGGGGCACCCGGCTGGCCACCGCGATGGACGCCCGGGGATTCGACGCCGGCATCCCCCGGACCAGTGCCCGGCGGCAACGGTTCGGGGCGGCCGACGCCGCTCTGGTTGTCGGTGCCGCAGTCGCCGCCGGAGGGTCGCTGGCGGTCAGTTTCGCCGCCGGGGTCTTCCGCCCGGTGATCGGCTGAGCCCGGCCCGGCCACTCCCCGGCAGAAAGATCAGCAGGTCACGCCAGGTGTCACAGATGCACATATGGCAACACCTTCACGGCACGTGCGCCGCAACGACGGCAGTACGTCGCCTGCTGTTTCCCCACCTCCACGAGATTGACCGCGACAAAGTTGATCTGGGAGGCGGAACAGGGATGGGACACCACCACCATCATCACCACCACGACCACGCAGCGAGCGGTGCCGACGTACCGGCACCGCTCGACCTGTCGGTGCCGGACGCCGAACTGTCGCCGACCGAGGCGTCCCGGCGTACCTTCCTGCGGAACGCCGGGCTGCTCGGAGCCGGCGCAGCCGCGTCGTCGGTGCTGGCCGGCGGACACGCCGCGCACGCCGCACCGGCCAACGACCACGCCGGCGGCGGCACCGGCGGCGGCCAGGCCAACGACGGTGAGTTCGTCTGGCTGGCCGGCGACCACCACATCCACACCCAGTACAGCTCGGACGCCATGTACCGGGTGGTCGACCAGGCCAAGCACGCCCGCGCGTACGGTCTGGACTGGATCGTCATCACCGACCACGGCAACGCTACCCACTCCCGCATCGGGGTGGAGAAGGTCAACCCGGACATCGTCGAAACCCGCAAGGAAATCAAGGACCTGCTGATCTACCAGGGCCTGGAGTGGAACATCCCGTCCGCCGAGCACGGCACGGTCTTCGTCCAGCCGGGGCCGAACGAGGTCGCCGTACTCAAGCAGTTCGAGACCGACTACGACGGTTCGGTCAACGGCACCAGCAGCCCGAGCCCGGAGAACGAGGCGCTCGCCATCGCCGGCATCAAGTTCCTCGGTGACGAGGTCCGCCGACGCCGGATCGGTGGTGCGCTGTTCCTGGCCAACCACCCGTCCCGGCGGGGCGTCGACTCGCCGCACGAGGTGCGGGCCTGGCGCGACGCCGACCCGACCGTGGCGGTCGGCATGGAGGGCGCCCCGGGTCACCAGGCGTCCAGCCTGCCGGCGCCGAACGGCCCGGGTCGCGGTCGCGGCTACTACGAGGGCAGCCCGTCGGCGGCGTCGTTCCCCGGCTACCCGTTGGAGAGCTACCGCACCTGGGGCGGGTTCGACTGGATGACCTCCACCGTGGGCGGGCTGTGGGACAGCCTGCTCGCCGAGGGCAAGCCGTGGTGGATCAGCGCCAACTCCGACTCGCACATCAACTACCTGGGTACGTCGATGCGCGGTCCGGACAGCGACTTCAACGCCAACGGCAAGTACAACGACCCGGTGTACGGGCCGCTGATCACCACCGCCGGTGACTTCTGGCCGGGACAGTACAGCCGTACCCACGTCGGCGCGCAGGCGTTCGGCTACCGCGCGGTGATGGACGCCATCCGGGCCGGCCGGGTCTGGGTGGACCACGGCGGTCTGATCCGGGGCCTGGACATGCGGGTCCGCCGGCTCAACGACCAGCGGCCGGGTGCCGGTGCCACGCTCGGCGGCACGCTGAAGATCAAGAGTGGTACGTCGGTCGTGGTGACCCTGGACATCGATCTGGCCACCGTGCCGAACTGGGCGCAGTTCGTGCCGAAGCTGGCCCGGGTGGACCTGATCGTCGGCGACGTCACCGGACCGGTCACCGACCAGGACACCTTCACCGCCCCGACCACCCGGGTGGCCGCCTCGTTCGAGGTGCAGCCGGGCCGCAAGCGGGTGTCGTTCAGCTACCCGCTGGGCCGGGTGGACCGGCCGATGTACGTCCGGGTGCGCGGCACCGACGGTAACCGCAGCGCGCCCGGTCTGATGGGTGCGGCGGTCGACCCGCACGGCCCGGCGATGGACGTGCTCGGCGACGCCGACCCGTGGCTGGACCTGTGGTTCTACGGCAACCCGATCTGGGTCCTGCCATCCTGACCGCCACCGCCATGATCATTACTGGGGTGAGCCTCGGGCATGCCGACGACGCCGCTGCCGAACACTGGCTGCACGACGTCGTCGGCGTGGCCGACCTGCCCGACCTCGTCGCCTGCACCCATCTGGTGCGGACGCCGAGGCCGCACGTGGCGATCAGTCTGGCCGCCCCCGACGGGCTGCGCGACCTGCCCGCCACCCCGGCCGATCTGGTCCCGGCGGCGGAGCTCGCCGCCGCCGAGCACCGGGCCGGCCGGTCCGGGCGGGCGGTGCGCTACCCCGGGGTCGACCGCCTGGTCGGCACACTCACCGTCGCGGAGCTGCTCGAACTCAGCGCGATCGAGCAGGTCATCATGCTCGGCGGCGCGCAGCCGGATGAGGACACTCCGCTGGTGACCCGGGACTTCGTCCGGCCGCAGTGGATCAACGGGGTACTGACGTTGATCACCACTGCGGTCGGGCCGGGGCGGATCGGGCCGTTCGAGTTGCCCGACCCGACCCCGTGCTGCGCCGATAAACACTGACCGTACGCCTCACCTGTTTAGCCTCACCTGTCCAGCCTCCGGCGCTGGTCACATCCTGTGGCCAGCGCCGGAGGCAGTCTCATGCTCAACGGCCTCCCGCTGCCGGAGCCGCGAGGTGACGCTGACGCACCTTGAAACGCGAAAATAAGGTGTGTCAGCGTCACCTCGCGGGCGGTGGTGTGGTGGTCATCTCGCCGCCGGCCTTACCGAGATGCAGGGTGTCACCGACCCGCAGGAGTTCACCGTCGGCCATCAGTCGTCCCGCCCGTCGTGGACGTACCCGTCCGGCCAGAGCCCGGCGTACTGCAACACCGCCCGCACCCGACGCGCCTTGACCTGATCCCAGCGGTCCAGCACGGCCAACGCGCTGATGAACGGCGGGCAGAACGCCGCCACGTCACACACCCGGCGTTCGGCCAACCGACTCGGCATGTGCTCGGTGACCGTCGCCCGCGCACGGTCCAACACGTCGACTCCCGGCCGGTTCCGCATCGCCGCCGCCACCTCGTCCAGCACCGCCCGTTCGGCGTCGACAGCCGGACGCTCGGCATTCGGCGCGGGTGCCACTGCACGCGCGGCCAGCAGCCGGAACCGTGGGTCGCGCCCGATGTCCGTGTGCCCCGGCGTTCGGCGCGGCAACGGCGGCCGGTTCGGCGTCGGACCCGCGTCGACCGTGGGTTGTCGGGTCCGTTGATACCTGTTGTCGGGAACCTGGTTCCTGTTCACGGCTCTCTCCATCGCGGGTCGGGGGCGTTTGAAGGATCTTTTGTGGACTCTTCCTGTGTGGAGGGGATGCCGGGACCCCTGCGTCAGGTAGCCTAGGGACGTTCACAAACGTCCCGGGAGTGATCAACCATGAACACAGCGCTGCACGTGGCGATGAGCCGAACCGGCATGACACCCGCGACCCTGGCCGGCAAGGTGGGCGTCGACCCGAAGACCGTCGCCCGGTGGCTCGGCGGTCGCGTTCCTCACCCCCGCCACCGCTCGCAGGTAGCCCAGGTGCTGAGAGAAGATGAAGACGTGATCTGGTCCGGCTTGGTCAAACGCGGATACGACCGGGAGATCCGCGCCGCATGGCCGACACGCTCAGCCGTCCCCCGGGAACTCTGGAACGACCTGCTCCACCGCGCCACGTCCCGCATCTGGTGCGCCGGCTACACCTCGTACTTCCTCTGGACCGAAGTCCCCGGCATCACACCCACCCTGCGGAGCAAGGCCGTATCCGGCCTCGACCTGCGCTTCCTTCTCGGCCACAAGGACTCACCCGTCACCCGCGACCGCGAACGCATCGAAGATGCCGCCCTGTCGATCTCCACCCGCATCGACATCACCACCGCCGAACTCGCCAAGATCGAACCCACCCCACAGGTACGCCACACCGACCGCCACATCAGCCTGTCCGTCTGGATCTTCGACGACGAAGCACTGGTCAGCACCCACCTCGCCGACCAACTCGGACACGCCTCCCCCACCCTGCACATCCGCCGACGCAGCCCCGGTGGCCTCTTCGACCAGTACGCCAACCACGTCGAACACCTGTGGGAAGCAGCCCACGCACCAGCACCGGCCCCATGACCGACCCAGGCTGGACCAGCAGCTCAGACCCGTACCTCGTTGCACAGCAGCACGACGCGTGGTCTGCCGAGGCCGCCACCCGGGGACGCGTCGGCACCCAACAGCTTCTCGGCGTCGAGTCCGTTGACGCTGACGCACAGGTCGGACGCGCGTTCGGTCTCGCCGACACCGGACGAGCCGTCGTCCGCCGCCGACTCATCCTCGAAGACGACCGACCCGTCGAACTCGCCGACTCCTACTACCCGGAGTCCGTCGCCGCCGGCACCCCACTCGCCGACAACCGCAAGATCAAAGGCGGCGCAGTACGGGTCCTTACCAACCTCGGACTCGCGCCCCACCAGGTCAGCGAACACGTCACCGCACGACGGCCGACCGACCACGAACAGGAACTCCTCGACATCCCCGCCGACGAACCACTCCTCGTCCTCACCCGCATCAGCCGCGCCGCCACCGGCCAACCCGTCGAGTACGCCGTCATGCGCACCGTGACCAGCCGCTCCACCGGCCACACCTACCAAATGCAGGTCTCACCCGCATGACCAACGAACCCGACCACGCCGCCGCCAACGACGTACGCGACCGCCAACGCCAGATCGCAGCCGATCTCCGCCGACAGATCCTCACCGGCGAGTTCACACCCGGCGACAAGGTGCCCTCCACCGCCCAACTCTGCCAGCGGGACGGCGTCTCCAACCTCACCACTTAACGCGCACTCGCCATCCTCAGAAAGCAAGGATTCGTCCGTGGCGAGTCCGGGGTCGGGCGTGTTCGTCACCGCCAACCAGCCGATCGCCGTCGAAGCGAACCCACTACCCGGGCCGGCGAATCGATCGAAGTCACCGAGATGATCAAAGCCGCCCACCTGCGCAAGGCCAGATACCTCCTGCCCGGACCAGACAAAGCCTGATCTCACCGCCCTCCCGCGACACTTACCAGACCTCCACCGAGGTAGTGGAGTTGGCCACGGCGAACTCCGCTTGGCGAACCGCTGCATGCGCACAACGGACAACTACTCCCCCTTGCCGGAGACGACCGGGTACGCGACAATTTCCACATCGACCTGTCGTTAGGTAGGCGGAGTCAAGTGAGACAGCCACGCCGAGCCAGCAGCATCCGTCAAGGACAGACAACGCATCGATGTACGCAAGATTAGGTGCCGGAGTTGGGGTGAAATGTCGATTGCGGCAACCTCCGACACGCCCAGGATCCAGGGGAAGTTGGCGGAAAGATCCCAAACTGCCCCGAGCTGCGAAAACCAGCCTCATAGAGATCATCTGAGCCACTACCAAGATCATGATCAACCGAAGGTTGCCCTCCAGGCCCCCCGTTTGCCCAGGTCAGACCGCCCGACATTTCGGACACGGTCCCCGAGCACACGAAAACCGCGCCGGATTGAACTTCGCAAAGCAGCCACCGCAGCAGCAGAGGATCAAGTCACCGAGCACACGAAAACATCGGCACAGGTCGGCAGTTGACTGAATTTGTTCTGCGACGGCGCTGCCGCTATCCGGAGCGGAGGCCAGGCTTCCCGGGGTAGCCGACGGGGTCGATCGTACTAATGGCCGCGTTCGCATCACGCGCAACGTCCGCGAGCGTGTTAGTGCAGAGGTCGGATAAGGATCAACCGTCGAGTTGCTTCCCTTTGGAACAGGCCGGATGAGGGGACGGACTCCGCTGACCCCGTCACCCCACTCGGCTCGCGACCGTCAGCGACGGCCGGTGACGATGTACTGCAGCTTGAGCTCATGATCGGGTGCCACGCCGAACCGTTGATCGAGTTCGTAGATCGAGGTCAGCGGTACGGCCGTGACATCATGCAGACCGGCTCCTTCCAGCACCGCCACGGTCTGGTCGATCGACTTCGCGGTGGCCAGCGGCAGCGCCGACCGGACCGCGTCGTCGTAGTGGTCGGCGAAGTTCTCCGAGGCGTTGTCCAGCCCGTCGGGGAACCAGGTGCTGTCGACCACGGCGACGGTGCCGCCGGGGCGCAGCAGGCGTACCCAGTTGGCCACGGCGACCTGCGGCTCCCGCAGCGTCCACATCAGGTAGCGGCTGGTCACCGCGTCGAAGCTGGCCGCCGGGAAGCCCGGGGACACGGCGTCGCCGTACGCGATGACTGGGCCGTCGGGCATCGCGGCGGCGTGGTGCTGGGCCCGCTCCAGCATCCCCTCGGACAGGTCGATGCCGGTCACTCGGTGGCCGAGGCCGGCCAGCACGATGGCCGCCTGCCCGGTGCCGGTGCCGACGTCGAGCACGTCCAGCGGGGCCGGCGGCAGCGCCGCCGCCCAGACCTGCGACCAGGCCTGCTGGTCGGCGGCGAACCGCTCAGGGCGCTGCACGTACGCGTCGTAGCCGGGGGCCCGGCCGGTCCAGTACGCGTTGATCCGATCCTGTACGGCCGTCATGCCGCGGTCCTTTCCTCGGTCACCTCGTGCGGGCGGAACAGCAGGTGGATGGCTCCGTCGAGGTCCAGCCGCCGGATGCCGATCCCGTAGACCGGTTCGAGCACCGCCGGGTCGAGCACCTCGTCCGTGCTGCCGGCGGCCGCCACCCGACCCTCGCCGAGCAGCACCAGGTCGTCGCAGTATCGGGCGGCCAGGTTCAGGTCGTGCAGTACGACGATGGAGCAGGTGCCGAGATCCCGCACCAGTTGCAGGACCTCGTGCTGGTAGCGGATGTCCAGATGGTTGGTCGGCTCGTCGAGCAGCAGATGGGTGGCCTGCTGGGCGAGAGCGCGGGCGATCAGCACCCGTTGGCGTTCGCCGCCGGACAGCCCGGCGAACGCGCGGGCACCCAGGTGGGCGGCACCGACCCGGGCCAGGCAGCGGGCCACGATCTCGTGGTCGGCCCGGCTGGTCCGCTGGAACGTCGACAGGTGCGGGCCCCGGCCCAGCAGCACCAGCTCGGCCACGGTCAACGCGGTGTCGGTGCCGCCGGTCTCCTGCACCACCACGGCCAGCCGGCGGGCGACCTCCCGCGACGGCAGGCCGGTCAGCTCGTCGCCGTCCACCACGACCCGCCCGGCCTCACCGCTCCGACCAGGACCGCTACTGCGCCCGGCGCCGCCGCTGCGCAGGGCACCGTGGAGCAGCCGGAGCAGGGTGGTCTTGCCGCTGCCGTTCGGGCCGATCAGCCCGAGGACCCGGCCCGGCCGGGCGGTCACACTGACCCCGTCGATCACCGGGTTGGCGCCGTAGCGCCAGGAGACCTCGGTCGCGGTGATCACGACTCGGCCTGGAAGTGCTGCACGATCCGTTCGAGTCCATCGATGGACAGTGGGGTCGGCGGCTCGGTGAAGTTGAACAGCTGGGTCAGCACGTCGCCGTTGCGCACGGCGGCCAGGTTCTCCGCCCCGGGCAGCCCGGTCAGGCCCTGTTCGACGGCGGCCGGGTCGCCGTCGCTGTACAGCAGGATCAGCACGTCGGGGTCGCGGCCGAGCAGTTCCTCCACGGTGACTTCGAAGACCCGTTCGGGTACGTCGTCGAAGACGTTGCGCAAGCCGGCCGCCTCCAGCTGAGGGTGCGCCATGCTGGCGGTGCCGTACGCGTAGGTGACACCGCCGCCGACGGTCGGGTACAGCACCGCAGCCGTACGGCCGGTGCCCGCCCCGGCCTGGGCCTGCACCTGTGCCATCCGCTCTTCCAGCGCGGCGACCGCCGCTGCCGCCTCGTCGGCCCGGTCGAACACCTCGCCGTAGGTCCGCATCTGGGCGTAGATGTCGTCGAAGGTCGGCACCGTCGTGCTTCCCGGGCACATCGCCGGCTCCTCCAGCAGCGGGATGTCCACCGCCGACAGCGTGTCCCGGGACAGGTTGTCCACCTCGCCGAGCACCAGGTCCGGCTGTTGGCTGATCACCACTTCCTTGGAGATCTGCAGGTGGCCGCTGGTGTCGGTCTTGTCGGTCAGCAGCGGAATCCGGTCCAGCTCGGCGAGGGTCGCCTCGTCGTAGTACTCCGCCGGGTACTGCCCGGCCCGGGCGGTGACCCGGTCCAGCACGCCGAGCGCGTGCAGGTACGGCACGGCAGCGCTCTTGAGCAGCACGACCCGTTCCGGCGCGGCGTTGAAGGTGACGTTGACGCGGCAGTTGGTGATGGTCACCGGGTAGCCGTCGGCCGCGGCCGGGGTAGGGCCGGCACCGGCTTCGCCGCAACCGGCGGCGAGCAGCGCGGCGGCGGAGATCGCCGCGACGGCGGTACGGGCGGTCGTCATCATTGCTCCTCGAAGGTCGCAGCTGGTCAGGCAGAGGTGGCGTGCAGGCGGCGGATCAGAACCAGCAGGAAAGGTGCGCCCAGCAGCGCGGTGATGATCCCGATCGGGATCTCCTGGGGAGCCAGCAGGACCCGGGCGAGCACGTCGGCCCAGACCAGCAGGATCGCGCCGAGCAGCGCGGCCATCGGCACCACCCGTACGTGTGGTGCGCCGACCAGCCGCCGGGCCAGGTGGGGCACGACTAGGCCGACGAAGCCGATGCTGCCGGCGGCGGAGACCAGCACGCCGACGCTCAACGAGACCAGTACCAGCAGGCGCAGTCGGAACCGGTCCGGGGACACGCCGAGGGTCTGCGCGGTCTCGTCGCCGATGGCGAGTACGTCCAGTCGCCGGCCGACGATGGTCAGGTACCCGGTCATCCCGACCAGCACGACGGCGGCTACCGCCAGCAGCGCGTCCCACCGGGCCAGCCCCAGCGACCCGAGCAGCCAGAACATCACCGACCGGGCGCCCTCGGCCGACCCGGAGGCGAAGATCAGGAAACTGGTGGTGGCGTACAGCGCGTAGCCGACGGCGACGCCGGACAGCAGCAATCGGATCGAGGTGACCCGGCCGCCGCTGCGGGCGATCAGGAAGACCAGCAGCGACGCGGCGAGGGCGCCGAGGAATGCGCTGGTGGACAGGGCGTACTGGCCGAAGCCGGCGCCGGCCCCGAACAGGATCGCCGCCGCCGCGCCGCTGGACGCTCCGGAGTTGATGCCCAGCAGGTACGGGTCGGCGAGCACATTGCGGACCATCGCCTGCAGCGCGACTCCGCACACGGCCAGCCCGGCGCCGACGAGCATGCCCAGCAGCACCCGGGGCAGCCGGACCTGCCAGACGATGGCCTGCTCCGGCAGGCTCCAGGTCGCCTCACCGGGCAGTCCGACGAGTTGGTGGCCGATGATGGCGGCGACGGTCGTCGGGGTGATCCCGATCCCGCCGGAGCCGACCGCCACCACGACGGTGGCCACCAGCCCGACGGTCAGGACAACCAGCCAGATCCCGGTCCGGCGGCGCTGTGCGGCGACGCCGAGCAGGTCGCTGCGGGCTGCCGACAGGGTGGCCGCAGCCATCGCCCCACCCCCACATGCCGATCCCTTGCTCTTGCAAAGCTATGGCAAGAAGCTAGCAGCAAGATCAAGGGATCGGAAGGTGGTGAGTCACTGTTCACCTCGGCGTCGGTCAGCTGCGCCGGAACTGGTAGTTGCGGCCCTTGGCGGCGCGCTGACCGCGACCGGCGAGCCGGTCCGGGCGGACGCTCCTGGCCTGCGGGCCGGAGCCCGGCGCGACGGCGCGGGCAGCGCGGGCAGCGCGCCGACCCTCGGCGGGCAGCGCGTCCTCAGGCAGCGCGACCTCGGGCAGATCGATCTCGGACAGAGTGACCTCGGGCAGCGCGAGTTCACCCGGGGCGTCGTCGGGCACGGTGAACCGGGGCGTCGTCGTGTCTTGTTCTGGTCGTTGCGCCATGTGAGAAGACCTCCTGGCTACGAACCGCCACGCGAACCCGCGGCGGTGACGGGTGAGATGCGGGAGGCGGGCGCCGCAGACACCGACGACAGTCCACAACAGCGGGACCGGGCAGCCGGGACTCAGTGACGCCCGCAGTGCCGACCGGCGGCGGAAACCCCGCACGGCACGGATCGACGGCGACCGCCGAGCGGTCGCGGCACTGCGAAAGGGCGTCAGAAGCGCATGACAATCACGCTAACCGGTGCGGTCCCGCGGCGCACCCGGTTTTCAGACAGTCCGGCGGCGGCGCCGGGACGGCTCGGTGGCTCAGCCCTGCGGGGCGACCGGGTTGGGCAGGGCACCGCCGAAGCGGCGGTCCCGCTGGGCGTACAGCTCGCAGGCGTACCACAGGTGCCGCCGGTCGAAGTCGGGCCAGAGGGTGTCCAGAAAGACCAGCTCGGCGTAGGCCGACTGCCAGAGCATGAAGTTCGACGTCCGCTGCTCGCCGGACGGCCGCAGGAACAGGTCCACCTCGGGCACTTCCGGGTGGTAGAGGTAGCGGGCCAGCATCTTCTCGTTGACCCGGGCCGGATCGACCTTGCCGGCCGCGACGTCCCGGGCGATCGCCGCCGCCGCGTCGGCGATCTCCGCCTGGCCGCCGTAGTTGACGCAGAACTGCAGGGTGAGCGTGCTGTTGTGGCGGGACATCTGCTCGGCGGTCTGCAGCTCGGAGATCACGCTCTTCCACAGCCGGCCGGCCCGGCCCGACCACACCACCCGTACCCCGAGGTCGACCAGCTGGTCGCGGCGGCGGCGGATGACGTCGCGGTTGAAGCCCATCAGGAAGCGGACCTCGTCCGGCGAGCGGCGCCAGTTCTCCGTCGAGAACGCGTACGCCGACAGGTACGGAATGCCCAGCTCGATCGCGCCTTCGACGGTGTCGAACAGCGAGAACTCTCCCTGCTCGTGCCCCTTGGTGCGGGGCAGCCCACGGTCCTTGGCCCACCGGCCGTTGCCGTCCATCACGATCGCCACGTGGTCGGGCAGCGCCTGCTTCGGCAACGCCGGTGGCCGGGCACCGGACGGGTGCGCAGTGGGTGCCACCGGCGGGCGCAGGCCCCTGCCCTTGGTCATGATCAATCTCCTGGGGAACGGTCGACCAACGGCAGCGAGCGTAACCCGCGTTCCAGATGCCACTGCAGGTGCGCCGCCACCAGCCCGCTGCACTCCCGGCGGGTGGCCGGCTCCGAGGTGTCCGCCACCTGCCAGTCGCCGGTGGCCAGGGCGGCCATCAGGTCGATGGTGGCCGGCGCCGGATGGGCCGCGCCGGGTGGTCGGCAGTCCGGGCAGACACACCCCCCGGCCGGTACGGAGAACGCCCGGTGCCGGCCCTGGGTGCCGCACACCGCGCAGTCGCGCAGCGCTGGCGCCCAGCCGGCGAGGGCCATCCCGCGCAGCAGGTACGCGTCGAGCACCAGGGTGCCGGCGTGTTCGCCGTCGGCGAGGGCCCGCAGCGCGCCGAGGGTGAGCTGGAACAGCCGCAGCGACGGCTCCCGTTCCACCGGGGTGAGGCGCTCGGCGGTTTCGACGATCGCGCTGGCCGCCGTGTAGCGCGGATAGTCGGCCAGGAACCGTTTGCCGTACAGGTGCAGCCCTTCGACCTGGCTGACCGTGTGCAGTGAGCTACCGGGCCCGTCGGGGTTCCCGGCGATCTGCAGGTCGACGTGGCCGAACGGCTCCAGCCGGGCGCCGAACCGGGAGGTGGTCCGGCGTACCCCCCGGGCCACCGCCCGCAGCCGGCCGTGCCGGCGGGTCAGCAGGGTGATGATCCGGTCGGATTCGCCCAGCTTCTGTACGCGCAGCACCACCGCGTCGTCGCGGTAGAGCTGGCGGCGGTATCCGGGCACCCGGTCATTGTCCCGTGCCGACCGGGTGTGCCGGCGGCCGGCCCTGATATGGACTCAGGGTCGCGATCCGGGACAGATCCGTGGCCGTGCCGGATGTGTTCTGCCGGTGGCGCTCGTAGCGTCACCGGTATGCCTCCCACCCGTACCACGAGCACCGCGTTCGCCGCCGCGTCGACCGTCGCGCTGCTGGCCGTCGCCTCGGCCGCGTGCACACCGCTTGACTGGCACCAGCTGGACTTCCACGACACCGAGACGGTTCCGATCACCGCGGTGCGGATCGTGGAATCCGGCGACGGCGACGTGCTGGTGCGGACCCGGCCCGGTGACACGGTCGAGATTCAGCGGGTCGTCCGCTACCAGCGTTCCGAGCCGGGTCGGACCTACCGGATCGACGGGACGGTGCTCGAGCTGGACACGTCGTGCGGCTGGCGGTGCGACGTGTCGTACGAGATCGTCGCGCCTCCGGGCGTCTCGGTCGAGGGTGAGAACGGCTCCGGCCAGCTAATGCTGTTTGACGTGTCGGACGTGTCGGTGCGGGTCGGATCGGGGAGTATCACCATCGACCGAGCTACTGGTCGGGTGGACGCGCGGACCGGTTCCGGCGGCATCACCGCGTACCGGCTGTCCGGTCCGGCGGAGCTGCACACCGGTTCCGGCTCGATCGATGGCCGCGATCTCAGCGGCGACGGGGTGGTCGCGACCACCGGCTCCGGAAAGGTGGCACTCACCCTCGGTGACCCGGGTCCGGTGCGTGCCGAGGCGTCCAGTGGGTCGGTGCACGTCACCGTGCCCGCGGGTAGCTTCCGGATCCGGACCGAGACCGGATCCGGATCGGCCGACGTACGAGTGCCGGACGATCCGGACGGCGAGCATCTTATCGACGCGCGGACCGGCAGCGGGAGCATCGTCATCGACCGCAACCGGCCCGGACCAGAGTAGCGTCGCGCAGATACCAGGTCAGAAGCCCAGTTTGCGCAGCTGCCGGGGGTCACGCTGCCAGTCCTTGGCGACCCGCACGTGCAGATCGAGGTAGACCCGGCTGCCGAGCAGCTCCTCGATCTCCCGGCGGGAGCGGGTGCCGACGTCACGCAGCCGGCTGCCGCCGGCGCCGATGACAATCGCCTTCTGACTCGGCCGCTCGACGTAGATGTCGGCATATATCCGAATCAGCGAATCCTCCGGGAGGATCTCCTCGACGATCACCGCGATCGAGTGTGGCAGCTCGTCCCGTACGCCATCCAGCGCGGCTTCCCGGATCAGCTCGCCGATCAGCACCTGCTCGGGCTCGTCGGTGAGCATGTCGTCCGGGTATAGCCGGGGAGATTCGGGCAGGTGGCCGGTCATCACCTCGACCAGGGTCTGCACCTGGTGGCCGGTGGCGGCGCTGACCGGCACCACGTCGGCGAAGTCGCCCAGCTCGCTGACCGCGAGCAACTGTTCGGCGAGCCGGCGCCGGTCGACCAGGTCGGTCTTGGTGACCACCGCCAGCACCGTTGCTTTGAGCTCGGCGATCTCTGCGGTGATGAACCGGTCGCCCCGGCCGACCGGCTCGTTGGCCGGGATGCACAGCCCGATCACGTCGACCTCGCTCCAGGTCTGGCGGACCAGGTCGTTGAGACGTTCGCCGAGCAGCGTCCGCGGCCGGTGCAGCCCCGGGGTGTCGACCAGGACAAGTTGCGACTGCGGCTGGTGCAGTACGCCCCGGATCACGTGCCGGGTGGTCTGCGGCTTGCTGGAGGTGATCGCGATCTTCTGCCCGACGATCGCGTTGGTCAGGGTCGACTTTCCGGCGTTCGGGCGGCCGACGAAACAGGCGAAGCCCGCCCGGAAGGTCTCCGGCGGAGCTGACCCGTGCCGGCTCACTGGCGTACCGTGCCGAGCAGTTTGCCGTCCGGGGCCGCGACGTGGACCGGCGCGTCGGTGGCCAGGTCCCGCACCACCGCGTGGCCGGCACCATCCAAGGTGGATGCTTCGGTAACCACGGCGGCGGCCTCCAGCCGGGTGGCGCCGGACGCGACGGCCGACGCGACCGCCAGCTGCAACGCGGTCAGCGTCAACGACGGCAACGCGACGTTCGCCCCGGCGTAGGTGCGACCATCCTGGTCCCGTACGGCGGCGCCCTCGGCCGCGCCGATCCGGGCCCGGGCACTGCGGGCCAGCACGACCAGCTTGCTGTCCTCGGCGCTGATCTGCTGCTCCGGCTCCGACCCGGCCGGCGCGGCCGACGGCGACTCAGGCATCTGCGTGCTGCCTTTCCTCTGCTCTGGCATGACGGTGGTCTCTGCCACCGGCGGTGCGCTCGGCCGACGGCCCGGCCGGCCGGTCGCCGGTCGACTGGTCGACGGTCCGGCGTACCAGGACGGTGTCCACCCGGTTGCGCCGCCCAGTGGTGCCCTCGGCGACCAGCCAGAGGCCGGCGACGGTGACCTCCGCACCCGGGATCGGCACCCGGCCGAGCACGTGGGCCATCAACCCGCCGACCGTCTCGACCTCGTCGTCGGAGATCTCCACGTCGAACAGCTCGCCGAGGTCCTCGACCGGCAACCGGGCGGTCACCCGGACCCGATCGTCGTCGAGTCGTTCGACCGGTGGCCGCTCGACATCGTACTCGTCGGTGATCTCACCGACGATCTCCTCCAGGATGTCCTCGATGGTGACCAGTCCCCCGGTGCCACCGTACTCGTCGACCACGATCACCAGGTGGGTGCGGGCGGCCTGCATCTCGGAGAGCAGGTCGTCCACCGGCTTGGACTCCGGCACGAACGTCGCCGGACGCATCAGTTCGATCACTGGGACCTCGTCGCTGCCCGGCCCGACCGAGTGGGCCCGACGCACCACGTCCTTGAGGTAGATGATGCCCACCACGTCGTCGACGTTCCCGCCGATCACCGGAATCCGGGAGAAGCCGGACCGCAGGAACAGCGCCAGCGCCTGACGCAACGTCTTGTGCCGTTCGATCCACACCATCTCGGTCCGCGGCACCATCACCTCGCGGGCGATGGTGTCGCCGAGCGCGAACACCGAGTGGATCATCTGGCGCTCGCCGTGCTCCACGACGCCGCGCTGCTCGGCCAGGTCGACCAGCTCCCGCAGCTCGATCTGGGTGGCGAAGGGGCCCTCCCGGAAGCCCTTGCCCGGGGTCACCGCGTTACCGATCAGGATCAGCAGGGAGGCCAGCGGGTTCAGGGCGCGGCCCAGACCGCGCACCAGCGGCGCGGTCGCCCGCGCCACGACGAAGGCGTGCTGGCGGCCGATCGTACGCGGGCCGACCCCGACCACCACGAAGCTGACCACGGTCATCGCCCCGGCGGTGACCAGCGCCGCCGTCCAGCCGGCACCGAAAGTGTCCACGGCGACCAGCGCGACCAGGGTGGTGGCGGTCAGCTCGCAGAGCAGGCGGAGCAGCAGCAGCAGATTGACGTGCCGGACCGCGTCCGCGGCGACGATCTGCAGCGCCCGGGCGGACCGACTACCGTCGCGGGCCAACTCGGCGGCCCGGGCCGGGGAGACGACGACCAACGCCGCCTCGGTCATCGCGATGATTCCGGCCAGCACCACCAGACCGGCGGCGATGACCAACAGTTGCAGGTCCGGCAGCCCGGTGGCTGCCGCAGCGGCGGCCAGCGGGGTGCCGGTGGTATGGCCAGAGTTCACGTGGCCCGGGCTTCCTTCCAGCTGTAGAGCAGGCGAGCCTGCAACTCGAACATCTCACGTTCCTCGTCCGGCTCGGCGTGGTCGTAGCCGAGCAGGTGCAGCACCCCGTGCACGGTGAGCAGGTGGAGCTCGTCGGCGGCGGCGTGCCCGGCGGTGGCCGCCTGCTTGGCGGCCACCTCCGGGCAGAGCACGATGTCGCCGAGCAGCCCCGGCTCGTCCGGGCTCGACTCGCCCGGACCGTGGTCGACGCTGCCCTCGTCCATCGGGAAGGCGAGTACGTCGGTCGGCCCGTCGCCGCCCATCCAGCGGTGGTTGAGCTCGGCCATGTAGTCCTGGTCGACCAGCAGCACCGACAGCTCCGCGAGCGGGTTGACGCCCATCTCGTCCAGCGCGTGACGGGCGACGGCGAGCACCGCGTCGGTGTCGACGTCGATTCCGGACTCGTTGGCGATCTCGATGGACACGTATCTCTCCCGAAGCTCTATCGACGCCGGTTCGCCCGGCCGCCGTGGGCGGTCCGGCCCTGGACCGCGTGGACGCCCTGATTCTGCTGTGCTTCGCGGTCGGCGTCCCACCGGGCGTACGCGTCGACGATGTCGCTGACCAGCCGGTGGCGCACCACGTCGGTGCTGGACAGCTGCGCGAAGTGCACATCGTCCAGGCCGGTGAGGATGTCCCGCACGGTACGCAGCCCGCTGGAGGTGCCACCGGGCAGGTCGACCTGGGTGATGTCGCCGGTGACCACGATCCGGGAACCGAAGCCGAGCCGGGTCAGAAACATCTTCATCTGCTCGGCCGTGGTGTTCTGCGCCTCGTCGAGGATGATGAAGGCGTCGTTGAGGGTCCGACCCCGCATGTAGGCCAGCGGCGCGACCTCGATGGTCCCGGCCGCCATCAGCTTCGGGATGGAGTCGGGGTCGAGCATGTCGTGCAGCGCGTCGTAGAGCGGACGCAGGTAGGGGTCGATCTTCTCGTAGAGCGTGCCGGGCAGGAAGCCGAGCCGCTCACCGGCCTCGACCGCCGGCCGGGTCAGGATGATCCGGTTGACCTGCTTGGCCTGCAGTGCCTGCACCGCCTTGGCCATCGCGAGGTAGGTCTTGCCGGTGCCGGCGGGGCCGATGCCGAAGACGATGGTGTGCGCGTCGATTGCATCCACGTACCGCTTCTGGCCCAGGGTCTTGGGCCGGATGGTCCGCCCGCGCCGAGAGAGGATGTTGAGGGTGAGCACGTCGGCGGGGCGTTCGCTGCCGCCCTGCGCCAGCATGCCGACGGTACGCCGGACCGCGTCGGTGGTCAGCGTCTCGCCCTTGGCGATGAGCTCGAGCAGCTCACTGAACAACCGCTCGGCCACCGCGTTGTCCGACGGCACACCGGTGATGGTGATCTCGTTGCCGCGTACGTGGACGTCGCTGGCGAGGGACTGCTCGACCAGCCGCAGGATCTCGTCGCCTGCGCCGAGCAGGTTGACCATGATCTGCGGGTCCGGGACGGTGATCCTGGTCTGCACCCGGGCCTGCCCGGGAGGTGGAGTGCCGGTCATGGGTCGGCCTGACGGCCTTTCGCACCTGCTTCCATCTCAGCGCCCCGACCCGGTCGGCCGCGGCGGGCGGACTTGCTGCCATCGTATCCGCTCAACGCCCGGCGCAGCGGCTCCATTTCCGCCGGTTGTCACCGGGACAGCAGCGGACCGAGCGGTGCCCCACCGAGCACGTGGGCGTGCACGTGGAACACCTCCTGACCGGCGTACCGGCCGGTGTTGAAGATCAACCGGAAGCCGTCCGCAGCGAGCCCTTCGGCCTGCGCCACCGCGGCCGCCGTGGCCAGCAGCTCGCCCGCGACGGCGGGGTCTGCGGCGGCCAGGGCGGCGACGTCGGGGTGGTGCTGCTTCGGTATCACCAGCGCGTGGGTCGGTGCCTGCGGGTGGAGGTCCCGGAACGCGACCGTGTTGGCCCCGTCGTACAGCAGGGTGGTCGGCAGTTCCCCGGCGGCGATCCGGCAGAAGACACAGTTGTCGCTCACCCGACGGATGGTAGCGGTGATCGGGTCCGGCCGGTCCACCGCCGCGCTACCAGCGCCCCAGCCGACCGGAGAGCAGGGCGAGTGCCGCGACACCGGCGGTCGACGTCCGCAGCACCGCCGGGCCGAGCCGCACCGGCCGGGCCCCGGCGTCGACGAAGGTGGCCAGCTCGGCGTCGTCGATCCCGCCTTCCGGCCCCACCACCAGCAGCACCGACCCGGTGGTCGGCAGGTCGGCGACGGCCAGCCGCTGCTGCGCCGACTCGTGCAGGACGAAGCCGGCGGCGGACGCCGCGCACCGGGCGGCGACCGCGTCGGTGGGCTCGGCCGGCTGCTGGTCGGAGCCGCCGATCGTCGGCAGCCACGGCCGGCGGGCCTGTTTGGTGGCCTCCCGCGCGGTGTCGACCCATCGTCGCCGGGCGCGGGCACCACGGTCGTCGCGCCAGCGGGTCACCGATCGGGCGGCCGCCCACGGGACGATCTCGTCGACCCCGACCTCGGTCATCGCCTGCACCGCCAGCTCACCCCGGTCGCCCTTGGCAATGCCCTGCGCCACCACCAGCCGGGGGTCGGCGGCGCTGACCTGCCCGGTGTCGAGGATCCGCAGGTCGAGCTGGTGCCGGCCGACAGCCTCGACCACCGCGTCGGCGACGCCGCCGCGCCCGTCGGCGAGCCGCAGCCGCTCGCCGAGACGCAGGCGGACCACCGTGGCGGCGTGGTGGCCCTCCGGCCCGTCGAGGGTGTGGGTCGGCCCGGTCGGCAGGCGGTCGACGAGAAACAGTGGGGCGCTCACGTCGGATCGGTCCTCCGCTGCTGCTCGCTGGCCGGACGGCGGGTCAGCCGTGGCCGTTGAACGCGTCGCGCATGCGGGAGAAGAATCCGCCCTGCTTGGTCAGCTCGGCGACCTCCTCGCCCCGGGCCTTGGCGAACTCCCGCAGCGTCCGCTCCTGCTCGGCGTCGAGCTTGGTCGGGGTACGCACGTCGAGGTGCACGTAGAGGTCACCGCGGCCGGTGCCGCGCAGATGCGGCACGCCGCGCCCGCGCAGCCGCAGCGTGGCACCCGGCTGGGTGCCCGGCTTGACGTCCACCGGCTCGTCGCTGTCCAGGGTCCGGATGGTCAGCCGGGTGCCGAGCGCCGCGGCGGTCATCGGCACGGTGACCCGGCAGTGCAGGTCGTCGCCCTTGCGGGAGTAGACGTCGTGCGGCTGCTCGTGGATCTCGACGTACAGGTCACCGGCCGTGCCCCCGCCCGGCCCGACCTCGCCCTGCTGGGCCAGCCGGATCCGCATCCCGTCCTCCACCCCGGCGGGGATCTTGACGGTCAGCGAACGTCGGGTCCGCACCCGGCCGTCGCCGGAACAGGTGGTGCAGGGGTGCGGGATGACGGTGCCGTAGCCCTGGCAGGCGACGCAGGGCCGGGACGAGACCACCTGGCCGAGGAAGGTCCGTTGCACGGACTGGACCTCGCCGCGCCCGCCGCACGCCTCGCAGGTCGCCAGGTGGGTGCCGGCTGCGGTGCCCGCGCCGGAGCATGTGGTGCAGATCACCGCCGTGTCGACGGTGATCGGCGCTTCCACGCCGAACGCGGTGTCGGTCAGATCGAGCTCCAGGCGCAGGATCGCGTCGGCGCCTGGGCGGGTCCGCGACCTCGGCCCACGGGAGCCGGCCGCTGCCCCGAAGAAGGCGTCCATGATGTCCTGGAAGCCGACGAAGGGCCCGGCCCCGCCGGGGCCGCCGCCGGGCGCGCCGCCGGGTGCCAACGGGTCGCCACCGAGATCGACGATCTGCCGCTTCTGGTCGTCGGAGAGCACCTCGTACGCGGCGTTGATGTCCTTGAACTTGTCAGCCGCCACCGGATCCGGATTGACGTCCGGATGGTACTGCCGGGCCAACTTGCGGTAGGCCCGCTTGATGTCGTCAGCGGAGGCGTCCCGGCTCACGCCGAGAATCCCGTAGTAGTCCTTGGCCACTGCGTCTGGTGTCCTCATGTGTCAGTCTCGCATGTGCAGTTCGCCGGGTCGTTTTGATCCTGCCCGCCGGTCAGTTCTGCGCCAGCAGATCGCCGACGTAGCGTGCCACGGCGCGAACCGTGGCGATGGTGCCGGGGTAGTCCATCCGGGTGGGCCCCAGCACGCCGAGGCCACCGACCATAACGGTGCCCGGACCGTAACCGGTGCTGACCACGGATGCGGCCCGCAGGTTGTCAACCTCGTTCTCGTCGCCGATGCGGACCCGCAGGGTGCTCGGCTCCACCTCGCCGATCAGCTTGAGCAGGACGACCTCCTCCTCCAGTGCCTCCAGTATCGGACGCAGGGAGCCCTGGAAGTCGAGTAGTCCCCCTCTGGCCAGGTTAGCGGTCCCGGCCAGGGCGAGGCGTTCCTCGTGCCGCTCGACCAGCGTCTCCAGCAGGACCGTCGAAAGCGTGGTCATCGCCGGTCGCAGGTCCGCTGGCACCTCGTCGACCAACGCCTGGACCAACGGCGGAGTGTCGGAGAGCCGACAGCCGTCGAGCTTCTCGTTGGCCAGCCGACGCAGGTCGGTCACGTCGTCGGCACTGATCGGGGCCGGCAGCTCCACCAGTCGCTGCTCGACCCGGCCGGTGTCGACGATCAGGACCAGCATCAGCCGAGTGGTCGAGATCGGCACCAGCTCCAGGTGCCGGACCGACGACCGGGACAGGCTCGGGTACTGCACCACCGCGACCTGGCGGGTGAGCTGGGCGAGCAGCCGGACGGTGCGGTGCACGACGTCGTCGAGGTCGACGGCGCCGACGAGGAAGCGTTCGATCGCCCTGCGCTCGGCCGGGCTGAGCGGTTTCACCCGGGACAGCCGGTCGACGAACAACCGGTAGCCACGGTCGGTCGGGACCCGCCCGGCGCTGGTGTGCGGCTGCCGAATGTAGCCCTCCTCCTCCAGCACCGCCATGTCGTTGCGGACGGTCGCCGGTGACACTCCAAGCTGGTGCCGCTCGACCAGCGCCTTGCTGCCGACCGGCTCCTGGGTGGCGACGTAGTCCTCGACGATCGCCCGGAGCACGTCGAGTTTGCGGTCGTCGAGACCCATCTGCACCTCCTTCGCCGGCACCGGTCGGACCGGTCACCGGTCGGACCGGTCCGAGGCTACGGTCCCGGCCGTCGCGGCGGCCGGTGGGTGGCCGGACCAACGACGCCCCTGCTGGCACTCGCCGGCTGTGAGTGCCAGCATACGTCGATCGGGCCGGGCCGGCGATGATCAGTTCGCCGGGCGGGGGCGTACCGGGCGATATGTCACCAAGCGCACTCACCCGGGTCGGATCGGTCGGCCGGCGGGGCTCCGCAAGCCGGCCGGCGGGCCAGAGAAGCCGGCCGGCGGGCCCCACACAAGCCGACCGACCAGCGGAGACGGCCTGCCCGGACGGGAAAATCGTCGGCGGGGCTAACTGGCGCGGCTTGATCCCTCCCCCTACCGTGTCGGGCATGACTGAACCACCTCGCCCACCAGGGGAGAACGGTCCCGGCGGCATGCCGCAGGACCCCAACTCCCCGCCGCCACCTCCAGCGTCCTACTCGATGCCGGGCGAGGCCTCCTCTCCCGGATACCCCCCGCCGCCCGGCGGCGCGAGCCCGCCCCCCGGCGGATACCCCCCGCCCGGCGGTTTTCCGCCTGGCGGTCCGGCGTACGGAGGTCAACCCCCGTCCGGTTACGCCACCAACGACGACAAGACCTGGGCGCTGATCGCCCACTTCGGTGGCGCCCTGGGCGCGTTCATCAGCTTCGGGCCGCTCGGCTTCGTCGGCCCGCTGATCGCCTACCTGGTCAAGGGTCAGCAGTCACCGGCCGTACGGGCGCACGCGCTGGCCGCGCTCAACTTCCAGATCCTCTGGTCGGCGATCGCCTTCGTGCTGCTCTTCATCAGCTGGTGCCTGCTGTTCATCCCCAGCCTGGTGGTGTTCGCGATCCAGATCATCTTCGGGATCATCGCGGGCGTGAAGGCCAACGAGGGGACGCTGTACAAGTACCCGATGTCCGCCAATTTCATCAAGTGACGCCGCTCGCCCCCGGATCCGTAACCGGCTCCGGGGGCGTCACGGTGGTGACAACGGGCCATCCCACGGAGAGTCGCCCAGCAGCGGTTTCACGGCAGCAGGTCCCGCACGACCGCGTCGGCCAGCAGCCGACCGCGCAGGGTCAGCACCGCCTGCCCGGCGGCGAGTGCGCCGGGGTCGAGCAACCCGTCGTCGCCGGCCTGGCGGGCCGCGCCCCGGCCGGCCGGGGCCAGTCGCGTCAGCGGCAGCCCACTGGCCAGACGCAACCCCAGCATCACCTCTTCGACCTGCTGCTCGGTGCCGGTGAGCAGTTCCCGGCCGTGGCCGGGCGACCGGCCGGCGGCCAGCCGCTCGGCGTACGACCGGGGATGCCGCACGTTCCACCAGCGGACCCCGCCGACGTGGCTGTGCGCCCCCGGCCCGAGCCCCCACCAGTCGCCGCCGGTCCAGTACAACAGGTTGTGCCGGCACCGGCCGGCGGCCGAGCGGGCCCAGTTCGACACCTCGTACCAGTCGAATCCGGCGCCGGACAGGGCCGATTCGGCGGCGAGGTAGCGGTCGGCGGCGACGTCGTCGTCGGGATACGGCAGTTCGCCGCGCCGCATCCGGGCCGCCAACCGGGTGCCGTCCTCGACGATCAGCGCGTACGCGCTGACGTGGTCCACCCCGGCCGCCACCGCCGCCGCCAGCGACTCGTCGAAGTCCGCCGCGCTCTCCCCCGGCGTACCGTAAATCAGGTCGAGATTGACATGCTCGAATCCGGCGTCCCGGGCCTCCCGGGCGGCGGTGACCGCGCGCCCGGGCGCGTGCCGGCGGTCCAGCACGGCGAGCACCGCCGCCGCGGTCGACTGCATGCCGAGCGACACCCTGGTGTAGCCGGCGGCCCGCAGCGCCCGCAGCGACGCCGGGGTCACCGACTCCGGGTTGGCCTCGGTGGTGACCTCCGCGTCGGCGGCCAGCCTCCAGGTGGCGTCGATCGCGTCGAGCAGCCGGGCCAGCGCGTCGGCCGGCAGCAGGCTCGGCGTGCCGCCGCCGACGAAGACCGTGTCCACCTGCTGTGGCGGGCGGGCGGCCAGGACCTTCGCGGCCAGTTCCAGCTCGGCCAGCACGGCGTCCAGGTACTCGCCGATCGGCGCGCTGCCGCCGAGTTCGGCGGGCGTGTACGTGTTGAAGTCGCAGTAGCCGCAGCGGGTGGCGCAGAACGGCACGTGCAGATAGACCCCGAAGCCGCGCCGGCCGCTGCGGGCGAGCGCGGACGGCGGCAGCGCCCCGTCGGCGGGCACCGGCGTACCGGCGGGTGGTGCTTTCGGCATGGGACTAGTGTGCCGGCATGGATGAGCCCCGACCCACCAGGTCCGCGCAGCCACTGATCCGTACGGCCACCGCCGCCGGGATCGCCACCCTGACCCTGGACAGCCCGGGCAACCGCAACGCGCTGTCCACCCCGTTGATGACCGAACTGCTCGCCGGCCTGGCCGAGGCGGTCGCCGACCCGCAGGTCCGGGTGGTGGTGCTGAGCCACACCGGTCCGGTCTTCTGCTCCGGCGCCGATCTGAAGGAGACCGCCGAGGCGTACGCGACCCGGCGGGTACCGGTCGGGATGCTCGGCGACGTACTGGCGGCGCTCTGGGAGTGCCCCAAGCCGGTGGTGGCCCGGGTCGGCGGCCCGGCGCGGGCCGGCGGGCTGGGGCTGATCGCCGCGGCCGACATCGCGATCTGCGACGCGGCGGCCACCTTCGCCTTCACCGAGGTACGGCTCGGAGTGGTCCCGGCTGTGATCTCCGCCACTGTGCTGCGCCGGCTGCAGCCGCGGGCAGCGGCGCAGCTGTACCTCACCGGTGAGCTGTTCGACGGTGCCCGGGCGGCGCAGATCGGTCTGGTCAGCGCCGCCGTACCGGCCGGGGAGTTGGACCCCGCGGTGACGGCGAGCTGCGCTGCACTGGTCCGGGGCGCCCCGGACGCCCTGGCCGGCACCAAGCAGCTGCTCCGCCGCACCCCGGCGGCGGAAATCCGGGCCGATACGGCCGAACTGCGTGAGCTTTCCACCGGATACTTCCTCTCCGAAGAGGGCCGCGAGGGCGTACGGGCGTTCCGCGACAAACGCGACCCGAGCTGGCTGCCGGGGCGGTGACCATGGATAGTCGCCCCGAAACGGGGTATCTCCGGCGTAAGGGGTCGAGGCGTACGGCGTAAGGGCCGGCGTACGACAAGTGCGGGACCCGCTCCCGCTGGACGACACAACCGTCCCTGGTGTACCAAAGGTCCCAGCAACACGCGTGGGGGTGACGGTGCGGGCTCGGACGGTGCTGGTGCTGGTCGCCGTGCTGGCGGCAATCGCCCTGTTGGGCGGGGTCGGCCTGGGCCGGTGGATCGGCGATTTCGCGTTGCCCGGTGGCTGGCGGGGCTGCACGGTCAAGCTGCCCGACTCCATGCCCGGGGCTGGCGACAGCCAACTGCGTCGGGTGTCGCTCGATCCGGAGCAGATGGCGAATGCCGCGACGATCGCGGCGATCGGGGTGCAGCGGGGGCTGCCGCCCCGTGCCGTGGTGGTGGCGCTAGCGACCGGGTTCCAGGAGTCCAAGCTGCGCAACCTGACCGGCGGCGACCGGGATTCGGTCGGGTTGTTCCAGCAGCGGCCCAGCCAGGGGTGGGGCACGGTCGAGCAGATCCGCGACACCAGGTTCGCGACGAACGCGTTCTACGCCGGCCTGGAACGGGTCCGGGGTTGGCAGGACATGCGGGTCACCGACGCCGCGCAGGCCGTCCAGCGGTCGGCCTTCCCCGAGGCGTACGAGAAGTGGACTGACGAGTCGCAGGTGCTCACCGTAGCGCTGCTCGGCGAGGCCACCGGCGCGGTTGCCTGCACGGTGACCCGGGATCCGGTGATGCGGGGCGCCGAGGCGACGGCGGCGCTCACCGACGGACTGCGGCTGGACTGGGGCGGCCTGGAGTCACTGCTACCGGCGTCCAACACGCCATCGCTGAGCGTCCCGGTGGAGAACACGCAGGTCGGGTGGCGATATGCGCACTGGCTCGTATCCCATGCCACTGATCATGGCGTCAAAAGGGTCACGTTCGGCGATCAGGAATGGACTGCGATAGGCGGCAGTTGGTCGTCGATTTCCGGCGGGGACATCGAGACCGGGCGGGTGATGGTGGAGGTTTTCGCCTGACGTCGACAACCGGTCCCCTGGTTGCATATCTTGACCGACTGCTAGCGCAATATACGGCAAATTGTGCAATCCGGACATTTTGCGCGGTGAACCTGTACCGAAAGTGCATGTCCCGACACCTCACGTGCAGTCGGCTGTGGCCGACCACGCGGTCCGCGAATTGCTGACAATCGGTCCGGGCGGGCCGGCCGAGAGGCGGGCTAGGATCGGCATCCGCCAGGCCCGAAAAAGGGCGCACCACCGACAGGACGGGAAAGCTGTGTTCGATTACGGCGGGCGGACCGGTTACGAAGCGATCAGCGACATCGACCTCAAGGAGTTCCACGAGCAGGGCTTCCTCCTGCTGCGCAACGTGCTGACCGAGGACCACCGGGCGGCACTCGAGGCCACGGTCGACCGGGTGTACGCCGAGGAAAAGGCCGCCGGCAGGACCACCGCCGACGGCACCCTGCACCTGCTGGGCTTCCTGGACCGCGACGAACTCTTCGGCGACCTGCTCACCCATCCCATCGCGTTCCCCTACATGTGGGGGCTGGCCGGCTGGAACATCTACACCCACCACAACCACCTCGACGTCACCCCACCGGCGCTGGAGCCGGAGAAGCCGTACTGGGGGTGGCACCAGGACGGCTACCGGCAGAACTCCGACCCGGAGACGATGGACCCGAACCTGCCCCGGCCGATGTTCTCGCTGAAGGTGGCCTACGTCCTGTCCGACCTGTCGGAGACCGGCCGCGGCGCCACCAAGGTGATCCCCGGCAGCCACCTGCGCAACTCGCTGCCCCGCCCGACGGACCTCACCGTGCACAACCCGGATCCCGAAGGCACGGTCGAGATCACCGCGAACCCGGGCGACGCGTTCATCTTCGACCGCCGGCAGTGGCACTCCCGGTCGACCAACCTGTCCACGATCACCCGCAAGATGCTGTTCATCGGGTACACGTACCGCTGGATCCGCCCGCTGGACGAGTTGCATGTCGACAAGGACGGCCAGTGGTGGGCGAACCGGACGCCGGTGCAGCGACAACTGCTCGGCGAAGGCACCCACACCGCCAACTACTGGGGCATCAACTGGGACGGCTACATCGACGACGAGATCCCGCTCCGTAAGGAACTCAAGGAGCGTGGGCTGCTCGACCGCAGCATCCCCTGGCTGCGCTGATCTGCGGCGAACCGGGTCCGTCGTCGGCGCCCGCCCCGCCTGTGCGGGGATGGGCGCCGACGACGGACCCGGTGCCGTCAGCTGTCGATCGCGCGGCCAGTCCGTCGGCCCGACCGCTCGGCCAGTCGACCCGGCCAGTCAGTACCGGCTCATGCTGCGCCGGCCACCGACCCCGACGACCAGCGCCACACCGACCGCAGCCAGAATCACCTGCACGAAGAACTCCCGCCAGTCGAAGCCGGCGGTGCTGGCGAAGCCGCCGGCACGGGCGATGACGGTGCCCAGCAGGGCGGCGCCGACGCCGATCAGCATGGTCAGCCAGATCGGGATGTTCTGCTTGCCCGGCACGACCAGGCGGCCGAGCGCACCGATGATGAGGCCGACGATGAGAGCGGTGATGATGCCCATTACGGTCATTTTTTATCCTCCTTGTCGGAGATGTCGTGTTGTCCTTGGTGACCGCTAAGTTCCCGGCCATCGCGACAACCAAACCGATTCACCTCCGCCGACGATCAACCGCGTCAACGTCCGAAGGATGCCGCCACGTCCCGTACCGCCGCGTCCATGGTCGCGAAGGCCAACGGCGGCGGCTCGGCGAGGGCGAACCAACCGCACTCGGTGGCCTCGGCCGAGTCGAGTCGGACCCGGTCGCCGGCAAGGGTGGCCAGGAAGAAGCACTCCAGCACGCTCAACGTCTCGTCCTGGAACTCGTACTCACCCAGGTAGAGACCGACCAGCGCACCGAGCTCGACCTCGACGCCCAACTCCTCCCGGCACTCGCGCAGCGCTGCCGACCGGGGGTGTTCCGCCCCGTCGCAGAACCCGCCAGGAGTTTCCCACTGACCGGCCCGGGGCGGCTTGGCCCGCCGGATGGCCAGGAACCGGGTCCGGGCCGGGTTGGTCACCACCACGTTCACGGTCGGCCGGGAATTCTGGAACAGCTGGTAGCGGCAGCCACCGCAGCGCACCGGCGGCGGACCGGGAAGCCCGGCCCCGCACCGTGGGCAGTACGCCGCGCTCGGTCCGTACCCACGGGGGATCACCGCTTGCCACCGGACTTCCCGTCCGAGCCACCGCCGTCCGAGGTGGACAAGGCCGCGATGAACGCTTCCTGCGGCACCTCCACCCGGCCGACCATCTTCATCCGCTTCTTGCCCTCTTTCTGCTTCTCCAGCAGCTTGCGCTTGCGGCTGATATCGCCGCCATAGCACTTGGCCAGCACGTCCTTGCGGATCGCCCGGATCGTCTCCCGGGCGATCACCCGACTGCCGATCGCCGCCTGGATCGGCACCTCGAACTGCTGGCGCGGGATGAGGTTGCGCAGCTTGGCGGCGATCGTCGTGCCGTAGCTGTACGCCTTGTCCTTGTGCACGATCGCGCTGAACGCGTCCACCGGCTCACCGTGCAGCAGGATATCCACCTTGACCAGGTCCGACGGCTGCTCGCCGGAGGGCTCGTAATCGAGCGAGGCGTAGCCCTTGGTGCGGCTCTTCAACTGGTCGAAGAAGTCGAAGATGATCTCGGCGAGCGGCAGCGTGTAGCGCAGCTCGACCCGGTCGGCGGAGAGGTAGTCCATGCCCTGCAACGAGCCGCGCCGCCCCTGACACAGCTCCATCACCGCGCCGACGTAGTCGTTCGGGGTCAGTACGGTGGCCCGGACCACCGGCTCGTGCACCTCGGCGATCTTGCCGGTCGGGTATTCGCTCGGGTTGGTGACGGTGGCCGTCTCGCCGTCCTCCATCACCACCCGGTAGACCACGTTCGGGGCGGTCGAGATCAGGTCGAGGTTGAACTCCCGCTCCAGCCGCTCCCGAATGATCTCCAGGTGCAGCAGTCCGAGGAAGCCGCAGCGGAACCCGAAGCCGAGCGCGCCGGACGTTTCCGGCTCGTAGGTCAACGCCGCGTCGTTGAGCTTCAGTTTGTCCAGCGCCTCGCGCAGCGCCGGGTAGTCGGAACCGTCGATCGGATACAGCCCGGAGTACACCATCGGCCGGGGATCCTTGTAGCCGCCGAGCGGCTCGGCCGCCGGCCGGCCGTTGATGGTGACGGTGTCCCCCACCCGGGACTGCCGGACGTCCTTCACCCCGGTGATCAGGTAACCGACCTCGCCGACACCGAGCCCGGTCGCCTTGATCATCTCGGGTGAGATCACCCCGATCTCCAGCAGCTCGTGGGTCGCGCCGGTGGACATCATTTTGATCCGGTCGCGGGCCTCGATCCGCCCGTCAATCACCCGGACGTAGGTCACCACCCCCCGGTAGACGTCGTACACCGAGTCGAAGATCATGGCCCGCGCCGGTGCCGCCGCGTCACCGACCGGCGGGGTGAACTGGCGGACGATCTCATCGAGCAGGTACGAAACACCTTCGCCGGTCTTGCCGGAGACCCGGATGCAGTCGGCCGGATCGCCGCCGATCAGATGCGCCAGCTCCTCGGCGTACTTCTCTGGCTGCGCCGCCGGCAGGTCGATCTTGTTGAGCACCGGGATGATGTGCAGGTCGTTCTCCAGCGCCAGGTAGAGATTGGCCAGCGTCTGGGCTTCGATCCCCTGCGCCGCGTCGACCAGCAGCACCGCGCCCTCGCACGCGGCGAGTGAGCGGGACACCTCGTAGGTGAAGTCGACGTGCCCCGGGGTATCGATCATGTTGAGCACGGCCGACTCGCCCTGGCGTTCACCGGCTCGGATCGTCCAGGGCATCCGTACCGCCTGGCTCTTGATCGTGATGCCGCGTTCCCGTTCGATGTCCATCCGGTCCAGGTACTGGGCCCGCATCTGGCGCGGGTCGACCACCTCGGTGAGCTGGAGCATCCGGTCGGCGAGGGTCGACTTGCCGTGGTCGATGTGCGCGATGATGCAGAAGTTCCGGATGCTGCCGGGTTCGGTGGCACCGGGGGCGTTCACGCCGGAATCGGGCGTCGGAGGCACGGTGGTCCGTTCTGCTGGGCTGGAGTCCGTCGTCTCAGCCGGCGTCGCCGGCCGCAACCTATGTTCCCACGCCCCGATCGTCGGGGTGCCCATGCCCACCACTGGGCCACCACCTAGCGCGGCTGCCAACGCCGGATGCCGGCCGGGTGCCGCTGCCGGGGTTCGTGGCGGCGACGCGGCAGGATAGAGGGGTGGCTACAGTGCGGTTGCCCGCTATCCGGTATGACGCGACATCGGTTCGACCCGCCTGGGCGGACCTTCCACCCGATCTGCGCGCGGCGATCTGCGGTCGGCTCGGCAGCCCGGTGACCTGGGCGACCAGCGCCGGCGGCGGCTTCACCCGGGGCTTCGCCGCGACCCTGACCACCTCCGCCGGCGATCGGGTGTTCGTCAAGGCCGCGTCGTTGGTTGAGCAGCGACACCTCAGCGACTGGTACGCCCGCGAGGCGGCGCTGACGGGGGAACTGCCGGCCCAGGTAGCGGCGGCCAGGCCGCGGTGGACACTCACCACCGCCGGCTACTTCGTACTCTGTCTCGACTCGGTCGACGGCCGGATGCCGGCGCTTCCCTGGGCTCCGACCGAGCTCGACGCGGCCCTGGCCAGTTGGGCTGGCGCGGCCCACGTCCTGCGCCGGCCGCCGGCCGGACTGGTCAATATCGGTCTGCCCCGGCTGGCCGACCTGGCCAGCGCCGACCTGGCCTGGTGGCAGGAGATAGCCGCCGGCCGGGAAGCCATGCCGGTGTTCGACACCGACACCGACACCGACACCGATGGGCTGCTCCGGCGGCACCTGCCAGAGCTGGCGTCGCTGGAGGCGGACCTTCCCCGCCTGGTGTCCGACGACGCGGTCATCCACGGCGACCTGCGCCTCGACAACCTGCTGATCGACCGGACCGGGATGGCGTGGATCTGCGACTGGACCTGGGTGTGTCACGGTCCCGCCTGGTTCGACACGACGAGCCTGCTGGTCACCGCATTCGCCAGTGGTCTCGACGCGGACACGCTGTTCGCCCGGCACCCGACTGCGGTCGACGCGCCGCCCGGCGGGCTGGACGCGGCGCTGGCGGCGCTCTCCGGCTACTGGCTGACCCAGGCGTCCGCCGGGCCCACCGGCGCCTCCCCGCACGTCCGCGCCCACCAGCGGTTCAGCGGGGAGACGGCGCTGGCCTGGCTGGCCGCCCGGCGCGGTTGGCCCGGCCCGTTTTGGCCGGCGCACCGGTGAGCTGGTAGCCTTGCCCTTCGCGCGTGGCGACACGCGCCGCCAGCATGTATCCCGGTTGTCGGGCCCGGCTATCCGCCGGACTCCCGATATCTGTCCGGACCGGCCACTGCGCCGGACCCGGTCACCGGGATGACTCGGGCGGCCGCGTACGCCACAGGCGGATTGTCATTTTGGTCGTTTCGATTTCGGATGAGCAGGGCGAGGCTGTCGCGTGGCGAACATCAAGTCCCAAATCAAGCGCAACCGGCAGAACGAGAAGCGTCGGCTGCGGAACAAGTCGGTCAAGTCGGCGCTGAAGACCGCCGTCCGCAAGTTCAACGAGGCCAACGCGAACGGCGACACCGAGCAGGCTGCCGCGTTGATGCGGGAGGCCAGCCGCAAGCTCGACAAGGCCGTCAGCAAAGGCGTGATTCACAAGAACCAGGCGGCGAACCGCAAGTCCGCGATCGCCAAGCGCCTGCAGTCGATCGGCTCCTGACGATCCCGTTCCCACCGACCAGCCGACCTCGCGGATCAGCCGACCCGCGAGGTCGGCTGGTCCGTTTCGGGAGACCGATGCCACCAGCTGGCTCCGACCCATCCGACCCAGCGGAGCTGCGCCAGTCCCGACCCAACTGGTTTACGTCACTCGGGTACCGGTGGTTGGTGCTCGCTGAGCTGACCGGTGTGGACCACGTCCAGCAGCACTGTCGGCGCGGCAAGCGCAGCAGCGGTCGCGGCCGTAGGGCTGGGCGGGACGGTCTGCAGGAGTACCGTCGGCGCCGCGAGGGCCGCACAGGTCGCCGCTGACGCGGTAGCCGTCGCTGCGGTCGCCTCGACGTGGGCACCGCCGATCCGCCTGATCCGGATACCGGGACCAATCTGGACACCGGAGCCGGTCTGGATGCCGGGGACGGCGCTGCCGACCGGAAACGCCGGGCCGGTCCGGATCCCGGTAAACGACCGTACGGGCTGCCCGACCGCCGGGACCACCTCGCGGCGGAACATCTCCCGTTCCCGCTCGGGGACCAGCTCCGCCGACCGCTCGACCGCACCGGCGACCAGATCGTTGATTTTCACCATGACGGCCACCGCGACCGGCAGGACCAGCATGCCCCACCAGGGGATCAGTTCCGCCAGGGCGAGCAGCCCGCCCAGTACGAAGCTGCCCTCAAAGAAGGCCAGACAGGTCAACCCGCTGGGCTGCACGTACCGGAGCCGCAGCGCCCGGGCGTAGAGCGGCGGCAACTCGTCCTCGACGGCATCCTGCTCGTCGGCCGGGTTCTGATGGTCACGCGGCTCCCGATGGTCGCGACCGCTCACCGCTGATCACCACCGCTGCGACGGGCCTGCGCGACCGCGACAACGGCCCGCTCCAGCGCGTAGTCCCGGTCGTCCGACCCGCCCTTGACATCGGCATTGCACCGCGCCGCCGCGTGCATGGCATCGACCAGGCCTCCCGCACTCCAGCCCCGGCTCTGCCGTTGCGCACGCTCGATCTTCCAGGCGGGCATGCCGAGACTGCTCGCCAGCTGGTACGGGCTCCCCCGACCGGCGGATGCGACCCGGGCCACGGTACGGATGCCGTCGGCGAGCGCGTCGGCGATCGGCACCGGATCTACTCCGACGTGCAGGGCCCACCGCAGTGCTTCCAGGGCTCCCGGCACGTCGCCGATGATCGCCGCGTCGGCCACGGTGAATCCGCTCACTTCGGCACGACCCCGGTAGTACCGGGCCACGGTCGCCGCGTCGACCCGGCCGCCCGTGTCGGCCAGCAGTTGGGTGCAGGCCGCAGACAGCTCCCGCAGGTCGTTGCCGACCGCGGCGAGTAACGCCTCGGCGGCGTCGTCGGTGCACCTGCCGCCGGCGCGCCGGAACTCGTCGCGGACGAAGGCGACCCGTTCCCGGTGCCCCTTGAGCTTGGCCGCCGGCACCACGGTCGCCCCGGCCGACCGCAGCCCGTCGGCGAAGGCCTTCCCCTTGGCACCGCCCGCGTGGGTGACCAGCAGCGTCACGTCCGGATCGGGTTGCCTCGCGTATCCGAGCAACGCGGCGGTCAGGTCCTTTCGGGCATCCTGGCCGCTGCGCAGGACGAGCAGTCGCCGACCGCCGAACAGGGACGGGCTGAGCATCTCGGCGACCTCGCCGGCGCTGACCGCGCCCGCCTCGTACTCCCGGACGTCGGCGTCGGGATCGGTGGACCGGGCAGCCTGGACGGCTTCCGTCACAGCCCGAGTGACCAGAAGTTCCTCGTCACCGAGCACGAGTACCACGGCGGGCGGGGCGGCAATTTTCACGCCCGCCATAGTCGCACGGGTCGTAGCACCGAGATCAACCCCCAATTTTTCGCTGAGTAGTCGTTCGATCACTCTCCGATAATAGGGACATTTGTCGGCGAGCTGTTACGAACGACACCGGAACATCCCAGTTGACTGTGGTGTTCCGTCCCACCCGGATCAGCCGCTACGGGCGTTGGCGTCAGCTCTCCGGTGGGAGACCGCGAGCCCGCCGTCACGCCCTACCACCGCGAGATCACCGTCGACATCGGTCCGCAGCACCCGCGCTCCCCGCGCCGACAACCGGGCGAGCACTCCCGGATCCGGATGTCCGTACCGGTTGTCGGCACCGACCGGCACCACCGCAACCCTGGGTGCCACTGCGTCCAGGAAGCCGACATCCTGGAAGGCCGACCCGTGGTGGGCTACTTTGAGCACGTCCGCCCGCAGTCCGGCCGCCCCGAACCGGTCCAGTAGCGCTTCCTGCGATTCGTGCTCGGCGTCACCGGTCAACAGGATCCGTACACCATCCACGACGGCCAGCAGCATCAGGGAGTTGTTGTTCGGATCGGACCTGGTCCCGATGAACGGCTCGGTGGGACCGAGCACCGTCAGCTCGACCGGGCCGCGACGGTAGCTCCAGCCAGGCGAAACCGGTCCGACCGCGACGCCTCGGGCCGCCGCCGCCAACTGCACCGCGTCCCGGCCGGCAGCCGGCTCCGGCCACCCGGTAGTCGCCACCGCCGAGACCAGACGGTGCCGCAGGACACCGTCGACGCCAGCTACATGGTCGGCGTGGAAATGACTGATCACCAACAGCGGCACTCGGCTGATGCCGAGACGACGCAGGCACCGGTCGGCCGCAGCCGGGTCCGGGCCGGCGTCGACGACCACAGCGGACCGGGCACCGGCGGGTAGCACCACCACATCCCCCTGGCCCACCGCACAGACCGCGACCACCCAGCCATCCGGTGGCCAGCCCGACGCGGCGAGCCGCACCGGCAGCGCCCCGACCACGGCTCCGACCGCCACCACCGCCAGCACTCGACGGGCGATCCCGTGGCGGGCCAGGACCAGCACGACGACCGTCAACGCGGCGAGGGACAGCGCACCGAACGCCCCGTCCGGCCACGGCAGCGACCCCCCGGGAACCCGCGCCCCGTATCGGGCCACCGTCACCAGCCACCAGGCTGGCCAGTGACTGAGCCAGGCGAGCAGCTCGGCACCGCCCGGCCAGACCGGTGAGACGACGGCTGTCGCCACCCCGAGCACCGTCGCCGGGGCGATCGCTGGCACCACGAGCAGGTTGGCGGGGACCGCGACCAGGCTGATCAGCCCGGACAGGCCGGCGACGACCGGGGTGCAGGCCAGCTGCGCCGCCGCCGGGATCGCCAACGCGTCCGCCAGCGGAGCGGGAACGCCACGAACCACCATCGCGTCCCGCCAGCCGGGTGCGAACAGCAGCAGACCACCGGTCGCCAATACAGACAGGGCGAACCCCGCGTCCGAGGCCAGCTCCGGATCGACCACGACCAGGACGGCCACGGTCGCGCCGAGCGCGGGCAACGCCGCCCGCCGACGTCCGGTCGCCAGCGCGAGCAGCCCGACTGCACCCATCACCCCGGCCCGTACCACACTGGGCGAGGGACGGGCCAGGATCACGAAGCCGACCAGCGCCACGGCGCACGCGACCGCAGTCAGGCCGGGACCAGCCCGACACCAGCGCATCCCGAGCAGGACGAAACCGACGACGACCGCGACGTTGGAACCACTCACCGCGACGAGATGGGTCAGCCCGGTCGCCCGGAAGTCCTCCTCCACCGCAGGATCCAGCCGGCTGGTGTCGCCGACGACGAGACCGGGCAACAGGCCACCGGGCTGGTCTGGCAACGGCTCGCAGGCGCGCTGCAGGCCCGACCGCAAAACACCGGCCGCCCGCTGCGTCCAGATGGAGGACCCGACCGGCGTCGGGTCCTCCCCGGTGGACAGCACGGCTGCAGTCAGATCACCACCGCGTGGTGGCGCCAACCGGCCGGCGACCCGCACCCGCTGCCCGGGCAGCAGCCCGTCCCAGGCATTGCTGGTGCCGAGAACGAGCAACCGCACCGGACCGACCAGCCGACCCGCGACGCCGTGGTCGGGCCGGACGGCCGGCGAGCCGGACAGGCCAGCCAGCCGGACCGGCACCAGCCACAGCGGCGGTCCCGCCACCGCCGACCTGACCCGTCGAGGATCATCGCGGATCACCAGCTCCGCAGTGACCGCCGCACGGTCGTCGACCAGTGCCGCAAGCGGCCCGGCGTCGCGCGCCGCCACCCGTGCGCCGGCAGCGGCGGCACCGCAGACGACCCCGAGCACCACCGCCATGGCCAGCCAGCCGTACGCGTGCATCCACCTGGTCAGCCGGGGCAGGTCGGAGTCGTTGCCGGGCCGCCGGGCCGCCCGGCTGCGGCCGGTGCCCGTACCCCTGGTCAGGTAGACGCCGAGCAGGCCGACCAGCGTCACGCCACCGATGACCAGTGCCACCGCCAGTACAGCCGTGCCGCACACCACAGCGAAGGCGGCCAGCCAGCAGGCCACCGCGAATCCGGCCAGCCGCAGATCCGGCGGCCCGACCCGGTTGTCGCCGGATGCCTTCACACCGTCACCAGCCCACGCAGCTGGTCGAATCGCGCGTCGCCGATACCGCTGACCTTGCGCAGGTCGTTGACGGACGCAAACCCGCCTACCCGCTCGCGATGATCGATGATTCGCTGGGCGAGCACCGGGCCGACCCCCGGCAGCGTCTCCAACTGCTGCTGGCTGGCGGCGTTCAGGTCGACCTTGCCGGTCCCACCCGGCTGGCCGGCGGCAGGGGCAGGCCCGGTCACGGCTCCCGGCGGCGGGGTGACCCCGACCACGACGAGCTCGCCGTCCTGAACCGGGCGGGCCAGATTGAGCCAGGCGACGTCGGTGTCGGGCAGTGCACCACCGGCCGCTTCCAGGGCATCGGCCACCCGGGAACCTGCCGGCAGGGTCACCAGACCTGGCCGGTGGACCCGACCGGTCACCGCGACGATCAGCTGTGTCGGTCCACCGGTACCGGTCGTCCCGGGTCCAGCCGCAGCGGGACGGCCCTCAGGACCCGGCCCACCGGCCGCGGCCGGCACCGGGGCGGTCTGGGCCGGGACGCCGTCGGCGGACGGCACCGGCTCGACCCGGGGTCGAGCCCGCCAGGCGAGCAGCGCGGCGACGGCGACCACCACGACAGCCACGGCGGCGAGTGCCCGTACTCCCCGCCGGCCAGGGTCGAAGGCGGGCAGCCGGGCGGCCGCCCCGGAGAAGGCCGGGCCGTCGAGGTCGAGTGGGTCGCCCGATCCGACCGGATCTCCGCGGTCGCGGTCGGCCGGACCGCTGCGGCCGGTCGGCTCCCCGTGGTCGTGGCCGGTCGGCCGGTCGTGGTCTACCGGCGCCCGTAGGCCGCCACCGGCGTGGGTCAGCAGGGCCAGCCGCCGCTGGACGGTGTCGTCGTCGGTCACGTGCAGAAGCTATGCCGCCGGCCAGGACGGCGGACCGGGCTGCGGGCCGGGCTGTGGACGACCGGCGCGTTGTGGACGATGCCCCGTACCGGACCCGGATCTTGCTATGGGCCGGCGGTCAGAAGCCCGCCCGCCGGTGCACCACGACCGAGAGCAGACCGGGGCCGGCGTGTGCCGTCACCACCGCCCCGATCTGCGCCACGTGCACGTCCTGCAGCCGGTCACCCAGCCGGGAGGTCAGTTCCGCACACAGGGCGGCGGCCCGGTCTGGATCGTCGAGATGGTGTACGGCGACATCGACCCGCGACGCGTCGCCGGCCGCGAGACAGGCGAGGTCGACCAGCTTGGCCAGGGCACGGGCGGCGGTGCGTACCTTGTCGCGCAGCACGATGTGGCCGTCCTGCACCCGCAGGATCGGCTTGACCGCCAGCGCCGTACCGAGCAGCGCGGACGCTGCCGTGATCCGACCGCCGCGCCGCAGATGCTCCAACGTGTCGACGTAGAAGAAGGTTCGGGTGCGCGCCGCTGCGGCGGTCGCGGCGGCGCTGACCTCGGCCAGGTCACCCCCGGTGGCCGCCACCGTCGCCGCAGCGAGCGCCGGGAAGCCGAGCCCCATGCCGGTCGAGCCGCTGTCCACCACCGCGACCCGGTCCGGGCCGGTCTGCCGGGCGGCCAGTTCGGCGGCCGCGACCGTGCCAGACAGCCCGGCCGACAGGTGCACCGACACGACCCCGGAGCTACCGGCACCCAGCAGTCGCCGGTACGTCTCGGCGAACTGCTCGGGCGCGGGTCGCGAGGTGCTGACCGTCGACCGCCGCACGGTCAACGCGTGGGCCACCTCGGTCGGGGTCAGATCGAGGCCTTCCCGGCGTTCGACGCCGTCGACCAGCACGGTCAGCGGCACCACCGTGAGGTGGTGCCGCTGCGCCAGATCGGCCGGCAGGTAGGCGGTGGAGTCGGTCACGACCGCGACGGACATGCCGGCACGCTAGCTGATCGTCGGTAATCGTGCCGGGTCAGGCCACCGGTGGGGTCGGACCGGCTGTCGGATAAGCCGGCGATCAGGTCGGACCGGCTGCCGGGTCAGACCGGGGCGGGGATGTCCCGGGTGCTGCTCACCCCGACGTTGTGTGCCCGCAGTTGCCAGCCACGCGACTCGTCGTACCGCAGCTCGGTCCAGTGGCAGTTCTGCAGCGGCGCGACGGTACGCAGCACCGCGCCCCCCCAGCCGAGCAGATGGCCACAGCCCTGCCGGGCCGCACCGCCGTGGGTGGCGACCACCACGGTCCCGCCCGGCGCCGCGTCAGCCGCGTCCTGCAACGCCTCCCCGACCCGTTTACCAAGGTCGTCGAGGCTCTCCACGGCACAGCCGGGCGACGGATCGCCGGCTCGCCAGCGGGCGTGCTCGGCGGGGAACCGTTCCGCGATGGTCGGCATGGTGAGCCCCTGCCAGAGCCCGTACTGCCGCTCCCGCAACCGGGGATCGGATCGGATCGGAAGGCCGGTGAGTGCCGCCAGGGCCGCTGCGGTGTCGGCGGCCCGCTGCAGGTCGCTGGCGACGATCGCGTTCGGTCGTAGCGCCGCGATCAGCGGCGCGGCGGCGGCGGCTTGGGTCCGGCCGAGGTCGTTGAGCGCGGTGTCGGTCTGGCCCTGCACCCGGTCGCCGGCGTTCCAGTCGGTGTTGCCGTGCCGCCAGACGATCAATCGGGTCACTCGGTGGCCCCGGCTTCGGCCTCGACCAGGTCGCGGTCGACGAACGGGATGACCGGACAGTCCTTCCAGAGCCGGTCGAGGGCGTAGAACTCGCGTTCCTCGGTGTGCTGGACGTGTACCACGATGTCGTTGAAGTCGAGCAGCACCCACCGGCCGGCACGGTCGCCTTCACGCCGGATCGGCTTGGCCTTGTCCGGCAGCCGGACCAGGCTCTCCTCGATGGCATCGACGACGGCCAGCACCTGGCGCTCGTTGGGCGCCGAGGCGAGCACGAAGGCGTCGGTGATCGCCATCCGGTCGGCCACGTCGATGACGACGATGTCCTGCGCCTTCTTGTCGGCGGCGGCCTGGGCGGCCGTCAGGGCCAGCTCCCGCGCGCGCTCTGAGGCGCTCATCGGATCACCTCGACAACACTCCTTCAGCTAGACAGCTTCGCTGCTCTAGCCTCTCACACTCGACCAGCCAGGAAATGCGGATATAACACCCAAATTATGACACCGAGGAGTCATCCCCCCGAAGATTCCGTCTCATACAGCCGACGTTTGGCGATGTACTGCACCACCCCGTCCGGCACGAGGTACCACAGCGGTTTGCCGGCAGCCACCCGCGCCCGGCACTCGGTCGACGAGATCGCCATCGCCGGCACCTCGACCAGGGACACCGTGTCGGCCGGCAGGTGTTCGGCGGACAACTCGAACCCAGGCCGGGTCACCCCGATGAAGTGGGCCAGCTCGAACATCGTATCTGTGTCCTTCCAGGACAGGATCTTCTCCAGGGCGTCCGCGCCGGTGATGAAGAACAGCTGCGCCTTCGGCCCGTACACCGAGTGCAGGTCGCGCAACGTGTCGACGGTGTACGTCGGGCCGGGCCGGTCGATGTCCGCCCGGCTCACCTGGAACGTCGGGTTCGACGCGGTCGCGATCACGGTCATCAGATACCGGTCCTCGGCCGGAGTGACGGTCAGCCCGGCCTTCTCCCACGGATCCCCGGTCGGCACGAATACCACCTCGTCGAGCGCGAAACGCTCGGCCACCTCGCTCGCCGCGACCAGGTGACCCTGGTGGATCGGATCGAAGGTGCCGCCCATGATGCCGACCCGACGGATGCCATCGTCCATCGACGAATCGTATGCCGATGATCCACCCACCCGGGCTGTCGCGTGGCGTAGGCAACACTTTCGGGGGGCTGCTCCCGCTTTGCGCCTACGGCGATCCCCGCCTACGCGGGTCCTGCACCGGCACCGGCTGCGTACCGACGTCGGGCGGCCAACGCCCGGTCCAGTTCGTCGGTGGCGTCGGTTACCACCCGGCGCAGCCCGGCGGTGAGATCGTCGCGGGCCAGCATCGCGGTCGCCGCCGCCCGGGTCCGCTCGCTCACCGCGAACTGTGGAAAGGCCGATTCCGCCACCCGGTCGGCGAGCCACGCCGTACGGCGCCGGGTCGCCGCCGGCAGATCGGCGAAGTACCGGTCGACGTACGGCGCCGTCAGCTCGGTCTGTTCCGGCTGCCAGAACCCTTCCGCGTACGCCTCGACGAGACGGTTGGACAGCCTGGTATCGGTCACGATCGTCTGCCAGGCACGCTCCTTGGCGGCCGGGTCCGGCACCGCCGCACGGCACTTCGCGGCCCACTGCTCACCGGCCGCGCTGCGGTCCCGGCCGGCCTCGTCGTCGATCTCGGTCACGCCGACACCGCCGCACGCTGCCAGCCGGTAGAGCAGCAGCCAGCGCAGGTCGGCGTCGACCGCCAACCCGGCCGGCACCACCCGCCCCGTCAACCACCCGCGCAACCAGTCCACGTCCCCGCTGGCGGTGATCGCCCCCCGGGCAGCGGCCAACTGGACCGACGTTCCGGGCCCGGCCACGGCCAGCAGCCGGGCGCAGGCGGCACCGAGCCGGGATCGCAGCACCGGACGGTCCACCGGATGCGCGTACCGGTCGATCACCGACCGGCTCAGCCGCAGCACGTCCTCGATGACCACCACCACGGTCTCGGTCGGCAGGGCCAGCTCGATCAGCGCCGCCAGGTCGGCGACCGGCTGCTGCGCGTCACGTACCGCGTCCAGGGTCGCGGTCCATGACACCGCCCGGGCCAGCGGTTCGGTCATTCCGGGCAGCATCGCCGGCAGCGCGGCCGCCGACGCCGGGTCGAACCGTGCCTTGGCGTACGTAAGGTCACCGTCGTTGACCAGCAGCAGGTCGGCCGCCGGCTCACCGACCAGCGCCGGCACCAGGGTCCGCCCGCCGTCGACGTCCGGGGCCAGGTCCACCGCCAGCCAGCGCCGCCGCACCGACACTCGCCGGTCCCCGGTCGCCTCGGCGTCGAACAACCCCAGCCCGATCCGGTGCGGACGCAGCACCGGATGGCGCTGCGGTGCGGTCTGGATCAGGGCGACCTCCCGGTATCGACCGGCCTCGTCGACGACCGTCTCGGCCCGGATCGTGTTCACCTGCGCCTGCCGCAGCCACCGTTCCGCCCAGCCGGACAGGTCCCGGCCGCTCGCCGCAGTCAACGCGTCGAGCAGGTCGGCCAGCGTGGCGTTGCCGAACCGGTGGGCGGCGAAATGCGCCCGCAGCCCGGCCAGCAACGGCTCGTCGCCCAGCCAGGCCACCAACTGGCGCAGCACCGACGCGCCCTTGGCGTACGAGATGCCGTCGAAGTTGAGCAACGCCCGCTCGGCGTCGGCGACCTCCTCCGGCGCCACCGGATGGGTCGACGGGCGCTGGTCCGCGGCGTACCCCCAGGATTTGTAGAGGATGCCGAAAGTCGTCCAGGCGTCGGTGAACCGGGTCGCCTCGGCGGTCACCCGCACCCCGAGGTACTCGGCGAACGACTCGTTCAGCCACAGGTCGTCCCACCACCGCATGGTGACCAGGTCGCCGAACCACATGTGGGCCATCTCGTGAGCGATGGTGGTGGCCCGCCGCTCGCGTTCGCTGTCGGTGACCGCCGATCGGAAGATGTGGTCGTCGCGGAAGGTCACCAGGCCCGGGTTCTCCATCGCGCCGGCGTTGAACTCGGGCACGAACGCCTGACCGTAGCCGCCGAACGGATACCGCACGTCGAACAGCTCGTGGAACCGGTCCAGGCACTGCCGGGTGATCGTGAAGATCTCCTCGGCATCGACGTCCAGGTGCGGGCCGAGCGAACGCCGGCAGTACAGCGCCAGCGGGACGCCGTCGTGCTCGGCGTGGCGGGCGTGGTACGGCCCGGCGATCAGGGTCACGAGGTACGTCGCCAGCGGCACCGTTGGCGCGAACTCCCAGCGCCCGTCCACCGGCGCGCCGACCGGCTGGCCGTTGCCGGCCACCGTCCACTGCGGCGGCGCGGTGACCCGTAGCCGTACGGGTGCCTTCAGGTCTGGCTGGTCGAAGCAGGCGAAGATGCGCGGCGCGTCGTCCAGGAACGACATGGCATACAGGTACGTCTCACCGTCGGCCGGGTCGACGAAGCGGTGCAGCCCCTGCCCAGAGTTGGAGTACGCCATCCGCGCCTCGACGGTCAGCGTGTTACGCCCGGCGAGCCCGGTCAGCGGCACCCGGTTGTCGTCGAGGCCCGCCGGATCCAGGTCGACGTCGTTGAGCCGTACCCGGGTCAGTTTCGCCGGGGCGACCTCGACGAACGTCGCGGCTCCCGGCGCGGCCCGGAACTCGATCACGCTGGTCGAACCGAACTCGGTGTCACCGATGGTCAGGTCGAGGTCGATCGTGTACGACTCGACGGTGATCGCCTCGGCGCGCTCGGCCGCCTCGACGCGGGTCAGGCTCGGCATCAGACCATCCTGCCGCACCCGCCCGGGGCGGCGGGCGTTAACCTGTGCCGGTAACCGGGCGTGTACCGCCCGACAGGTCCCGCGTGTGTTCCCCAGTATGTGTTTCCAGTATCGAAGGAGTCGACGATGGCGCAGCACCCCAAGGGCGATTTCGACCTGTCGCGGGCGGTGTGGCAGCGGGCCGAGGGCGACGCGTCCGAGGGCGCAGTCGAGATCGCGTTCGTCGACGACCTGATCGGGATGCGTAACTCGGCCGAGCCGGACGGTCCGATCCTGGTCTTCACCCAGGCCGAGTGGGACGCGTTCGTCGCCGGCGCCCAGGACGGCGAGTTCGACCTGGATTGACTCGACGGTTGCGCCGGCCCGGGGCAGGAGCGCGGTCAGCCGCCACTGTGCGGCCGCTTTGTCGCCAGCCGAGTCAGCCGACCTGATCGCACAGGTGGCCAAGAGCATCGGCTCTCCGGGAGTGCGTGACAGTGGACCACATTGAGTTGGTCAGGGCCCACGGGTAGTCAGCTTCGCTGAGTCGTTCCGCTGGATGGTCGCCGAGTATCTGGGACCGGTCCGCCGGGCCGGGCAGGGCCTGCGGCGCTCAGATCGTAACGACGGCGAGTGCTTCCCCTGCTCGATGGCGATGACGGTCTGTCGGGGCACGCCGAGCCGTTTGGCCAGCTCGGCCTGGGTCATCTCACCGTTGGCGAACGGTAGGGCGGCCCGGATCGAATTGGTCACCCTGGTCGGTCTGCCCACCTGTCACCACCCCCGGCGATACGCGACGATCTTGACGATCGCGCCGACCGACATCGACACCACGAACACCGCGTAGATGGCGTTGGCGATCCAGAAGAGGTCGAGCTCGGCCAGGGTCAGCCCGAGCGGCAGTACCATCCCGGTCGAGAGGATCAGCCCGGCGACGTAGTCGCCCCGGCGGTTGATGTCCTTGTCGCGGACGTCGATCTGGTACGTCTCGCTGGGTGCCGCCATCTCCACCACGATCCGTACCACCATCGCCGCGACGATGGCGACAATCTTTGACACTCCTGGACTGAGAGACACCGGCTGCAGCAGGCGGGTCGGGCCAGGACTACAGCGCGTCGTCGAGCAGGATGCGCCGCTGGTCGGTCGGCGTCACCAGGTGTACGCCGAGCAGCCGCACGCCGGCCTGCCCGCACACGTGGTACGCGGTGTGGAACCAGAGCCGGTCCGGGTCGCCGACCGCGCTCGAACCGGACCGGGTGAGCACCACCAGCATCGAGCCGTCACCCGCCCGCTCCGCGAGCGCGTTGGCGAAGATCCCGACCGCCTGGGCGCAGCCGTCCGGGTCGAGCCGCGCCGGCAGGTCGTCGACCGGACAGTGGACCTGAACGCGGTCCTCCTCGTCACAGAGAACGAACCGCACCCCGCGCCGACCCCGCTCCCACCGCTCAATCGCCGCAGCGAGATGAGCATCGATAGCCTCGGGGCTGTCCAGAACCGGCGAATCGCTCATGACCCGACATCGTCCACCATTCGCCCGGGATCGGCCACCCCGTCCGCTTCGCCGGGCAGCATGAGCCAGGACGGTCAGGCCGCAGCGACCGGAATCCGCTTTTCAAAGCAGACGCTGTACGGATTGCCGACGTACTCGCCGTAAACCGGGATCCGGGCGTAGCCTGCCGACGCGTACAGGTGCAGCGCCACCGGCAGGTAGCTGCCGGTCTCCAGTCGGAAGACGGTGTGCCCGGCCGCGTACGCCGACTCCTCCAGCGCGGTCAGCAAGTGCCGTGCGATCCCCCGGCCCCGGTAGGCCGGCCGTACGTACACATGTCTGATCTCGGCGGTCTGCGCGTCCAGCGCCTGGACGGCACCACAGGCGACCGCCCGCCCGTCCAGCACGCACACCAGATACCGGGCGTCGTCGTGCACCGGGAACCCGACCGGGTCGACCGGTCGGCCGGCACGCTCCGCCTCAGCCAGCTCGCGCTGCTGGGTCATGATCAGGGCGGCGACCTCCGGGTCGGTAGGCAGACGGCGCTCGATCAACACTCAGTCACAATAGACAAGACGCGTTTCCCGAAGGTTTCGTCCAGTTGGCCGGGATCAGGCCTGATTCCGACAACCCGACGTTCACCTGCCACCCACCCACTTGGTAACAGTCAGTTACCTCGATACGTCCGGGTCGTCCTCGACCGGCCGCTGCCGGCGGGCCTTGCGGTCCGCCAGCCGCTGCGCGGCGCTGGCCCGGCTCGACTGCTCCTCCAGCCGGACGTCTGTGCCACGGGAGCTCGGCACATACTCGACGTCAGCGAAGTGGCTCGGCTGCCAGTCGAACTCCCACGAGCCAATTCGCACCAACGCACCCGGCTCGGCGCCCGCCTTGGCCAACGCGTCCTCCACGCCCAGCCGGGCCAGCCGATCGGCGAGGAAGCCGACCGCCTCGTCATTGTCGAAGTTGGTCTGCCGTACCCAGCGTTCCGGGCGGGATCCCCGGACCCGGTACCCGCCGTCGGCGGCCGGCTCGACGGTGAATCCGGCGTCGTCGACGGCCGCCGGCCGCAGCACGATCCGAGTCGGCTCCAGCTCCGGGGCGGCCGCACGGGCGGCGGCGACCAGTTCCGCCAGTGCGTAGGTCAGCTCCCGCAGCCCTTCCCGGGTCGCCGTACTGACCTCGAACGCCCGCAGCCCGCGCGCCGTCAGGTCGTCTCGGACCAGCTCGGCCATCGCCCTGCCGTCCGGTACGTCGATCTTGTTCAGCACCACCAGCCGTGGACGGTCCGCCAGACCGCCGTACGCGGCCAGCTCCGCCTCGATCGCGTCGATGTCGGCCAGCGGGTCCCGCCCAGGTTCCAGAGTCGCCGTGTCGACCACATGGGCCAGCACGGCACACCGCTCGATGTGCCGCAGGAACTCCAGACCGAGGCCCTTGCCGGTGGCCGCACCGGGAATGAGCCCGGGTACGTCGGCGACGGTGAAGGTGTGCTCGTCGGCCCGGACCACCCCGAGGTTGGGCACCAGTGTGGTGAACGGGTAGTCAGCGATCCTCGGCCGCGCCGCCGAGATCACCGAGATCAGCGACGACTTGCCGGCCGAGGGAAAACCGACCAGACCCACGTCGGCGACGCTCTTGAGCTCCAGTACGACGTCAAGCTGCTCGCCCGGCTCGCCCAACTCAGCGAAGCCAGGGGCCTTGCGCCGGGCGCTGGCCAACGCGGCGTTGCCCCGGCCGCCCCGGCCACCCCGGGCGATCTCCAGGCTGGTGCCGGCGCCGACCAGATCGGCCAGCACTTCGCCGTCGAGACCCTGCACACTCGTCCCGTTCGGCACCTTGAGCACCAGATCGGCACCTTTGGCACCGTCCCGGTTGCCGCCCGCACCGCCCTTGCCGTTCTCCGCCTTGGCGTGCGGCCGGAAGTGGAAATCGAGCAGGGTGTGCACCTGCGGGTCGACGACCAGGGTGACGCTGCCGCCATGCCCGCCGTTGCCGCCGTCCGGTCCACCGAACGGCTTGAACTTCTCGCGGTGGATCGAGACGCAGCCGTGCCCACCGTTGCCCGCCAGCACATGCAGTACAACCCGGTCGACGAAGGTCGTCACGGCCCTATCCTCTCCACTGCCGCCGGAGGGACCGGCGGACACGACAGAGCGGGCTGGGACCTCTGGTCCGCAGCCCGCTCGTCAGGTTGCTCGACGAAGCGTCAGCCAGCAACGCCAGGGCGCCTGCCGGCGGCGGCGCTGTACGGCAGATGCTACTGCGCCGGCGGCACGATGTTGACCGTCTTGCGACCGCGCTTGGTGCCGAACTGCACCGAGCCGGTGGCCAGCGCGAACAGCGTGTCGTCGCCGCCCCGGCCAACCAGGTCACCCGGGTGGAACTTGGTGCCGCGCTGACGGATCAGGATCTCGCCGGCACTGACGACCTGACCACCGAACCGCTTCACACCGAGACGCTTGGCCTCGGAGTCACGGCCGTTCCGCGAGCTGGACGCGCCCTTTTTGTGAGCCATGGCTGGTGCCTACTTCCCGTTCGAGATGCCGGTCACCTTGACCTGGGTCAGCGGCTGACGGTGACCCTGGCGCTTGTGGTAGCCGGTCTTGTTCTTGAACTTGTGGATCCGAATCTTCGGACCCTTGGTCTGCGCGGCGATCTCGCCGGTCACAGCGACCTGGGCAAGCTTGGTCGCGTCGGTCACCAGGTCGTCGCCATCGACGAGGAGCACCGCGGGAAGCGTCACCGCGTCACCGGGGGCGCCGGTGATCTTCTCGACCTCGATCACGTCGCCCTCGGCGACCTTGTACTGCTTGCCGCCGGTCTTGACGATCGCGTACATCGGACGCGGACTCCTGTCGTTTGTCGCTGGCGGATGGTGTTCGTGGCAGCTCGGTGGACCGTCGGCTACGCCGTAGGGAACGGACGCGGCGGTCTCGGACTGAGCAGTCACGGGCACGCGGGAACCTGGCGCACCGGGTGCGCCACCGGCAAGGGTACGCCATGCCGGTGGCAACCCTCAAATCGACCCCGGTCAGGGATGGGTCCGGCGGCGGGTGCCCCCGCTGCGACGGACCCGCCGCCGACCGCCGGCGGCGTGGTCGGCCGCGGACGCGTCCTGGTCATCGTCGTCATCGGCGAGGTCGGGATCGTCCGCCCCGGCCAGGCGGACCGGTGCCGCGCCGTTGCCGTTCTCGACCACCGGATCCACCTCGTAGCGGGACAGGTCGTAGCCCATCGTCTCGTCCTCGTCCTCCGCGGTCGGATCGACCAGCGGTTGCGCTGCCGCGACGGGAACTTTGATCACGCCGGTGGTGATCGGGGCAGCCTCGGCGACGCCGACGACCACCACGTCGGCCGGCTCATCCGGCTGGTCCGCCCCGGTCACAGCCGTTACCTCAGGGGTACCCGTGACGTCAGGGGTACCCGTGACGTCAGGCGCCGGGGAGGTGTCGTCCGCCGGTTGATTGGCCTTGCGGCCCCGGCGGCGACCGCCGCCGGCCGTCGCACCACCCGTACCGCCACCGCTGGCCGGAGCTGCGGCGACCGCCTTCGCCCGGTCCCCGGCCCCGGTCCCGCCCGACGAACGCGGCTTCTCCGGCACCGGCTCGGTGTGAATGATCAGCCCGCGGCCCTTGCAGCAGTCACAGGTCTCGCTGAACGCCTCCAGCAACCCGGCACCGATCCGCTTACGGGTCATCTGCACCAGACCCAGCGACGTGATCTCGGTGACCTGGTGCTTGGTGCGGTCCCGGCCCAGGCACTCGGTCAGCCGACGCAGCACCAGTTCCCGGTTCGACTCCAACACCATGTCGATGAAGTCGATCACCACGATGCCGCCGATGTCGCGCAGCCGTAGCTGGCGGACGATCTCCTCGGCTGCCTCCAGGTTGTTACGGGTGACCGTCTCCTCCAGGTTTCCGCCGGCGCCGGTGTACTTGCCGGTGTTCACGTCGATGACGGTCATCGCCTCGGTCCGGTCAATCACCAGGTGACCACCGGACGGCAGGAACACCTTGCGGTCCAGGCCCTTGAGGATCTGCTCGTCGATGCGCCGCTCGGCGAACACGTCCGCCACCGCAGCGTGCCGGCGCAGCCGAGCCAGCAGGTCCGGCGAGACGTGCGCGAGGTAGGACTCCACCATCTCGTACGCGGTGTCACCCTGCACGACCAGTTCGCGGAAGTCTTCGTTGAACAGGTCCCGGACCACCCTGATGACCAGGTCCGGCTCCTCGTAGAGCAGCGTCGGTGCGCCACCGGAACCCGCCTTTGCCTGGATGTCCTCCCACTGTGCCTGCAGTCGCTTGACGTCGCGGGACAGCTCGTCCTCGCTGGCGCCTTCGGCCGCGGTCCGCACGATGACCCCGGCGCCGTCGGGCACCAACTTTTTGAGGATGTCCCGGAGCCGCTTGCGTTCGGTGTCCGGCAGTTTGCGGCTGATCCCGGAGGCGTTGCCGTTCGGCACGTACACCAGATGCCGGCCGGAGAGCGCGACGTGACTGGTGAGCCGAGCGCCCTTGTGCCCGATCGGGTCCTTGGTGACCTGCACCAGCACCGAGTCACCGGAACGCAGCGCCTGCTCGATGGACCGGGACCGACCTTCCAGGCCGGTGGCGTCCCAGTTGACCTCACCGGCGTACAGCACCGCGTTGCGGCCACGCCCCACGTCGACGAAGGCGGCCTCCATGCTCGGCAGCACGTTCTGCACCTTGCCGAGGTAGACGTTGCCGGCCATGGTGCCCGACGAGGCCCGGGTGACGTAATGCTCGACCAGGACGCCGTCCTCCAGCACGGCGATCTGGGTCCGGTCACCGCGCTGGCGCACCACCATGTCCCGGTCGACGGCCTCCCGCCGGGCCAGGAACTCCGATTCACTGAGGATAGGCGGACGGGTCCGCCGCTGCTCACGACCGTCCCGACGGCGCTGCCGCTTGGCTTCCAAGCGGGTCGACCCAGTGACGCCCTGCACCTCGTCAACGGTCTTGCGCGGTTCACGGATCTTGACGACGGTCGGCACACCGTCCTCGGCGCCGGACTCGGCGTCGCCGGAGCCACGTCGGCGGCGCCGACGCCGCCGACGGGTCGTGGAGTCGCCGTCGGCGTCGGCGTCGTCGGCCGATCCCGCGTCAGCGGGCGCCTCGGTCTCGTCGCCGGTGTCGGCGTCGTCCTCCTCCGCGCCGCCCTTGCCGCGGCCCCGGCCCCGGCGGCCCCGGCGCCGGCGGCGCCGGCCGGCAGGCGTGTCGTCGTCATCGTCGTCCGCGTCGGTGTCGGTGGTCGCCGCAGCGGGCTGCTCCTGCGGCGCCTCGGCTGCTTCGGTGACGGCCTCGGCCGTCGGCTCGCCGTCGGCGCTACGCCGGCCCCGCCGTCGGCGCCGCACCGGCTCGTCCTCGCCGGCCGCCTCAGCACCGTCGACGGCCCGGACAGCGGCCTCCGCTGCCGCCGGCTGGCCGGCGTCGGTGGCGACCGGCGGGCTTTTCGGATCGGGCGCCATGAACAGTACGACCGGTGGGCCGGCTGCCGCTCTGCGGCGGCGGGAAGGCGGCGCGGCGTCCGGCGCCGCAGCCGCGCCGTCGGTCGCCGAGCCGGGCTGGTCCACGGCGGCACCCGGTTCCGCGTCGGAGGCGGCGGTGGCCAGCGGCTCGGCTGCCGGCGTCGCGGGACCGGCCGGCGGCGATGTGGCCAGTTGGGCAGCGGCTGCTCCCGGGGCGGGTTCACTCTCCTCGGCCGGCACCACGACGGCCGGCTCGGCCGCCTTCTTCCGCCGGGTCCGAGTGGTCTTCTTGACGGCCGGCTCGGCCGGCTCCGCAGCGGAGTCGGCCGGCGGGCCGGCGTTGTCGGCCGGGCCACCCGTACCGGTGGTATCCGCGCCGGTGGTGTCCGCTGCCGTCGAACGGCGACGGCGGGTCCGCGACACCGCAGCCGGTTCACCGGTGGCTGGTGCCGGATCGGCCGAACCGCCGGTCGCGGCCGTATCGCCGCCGGTGGCCTCCGCCGCCGGCTCGGCGGCCGCCGCTGCGGCCTTGCTGGTCCGCCGCCGCGTCGTACGGGCGGTCGTGGATCGGGTCACATCAGCGGTGGCGCCGGCCGGTTCGGTACCGGTCCGGTCCCCGCCCTCGGGCTCGTTTTCGAGCATTGGACGTTCTCCAGTTCTGGCCGCCCCGGGCGCGGGTGAGCGCTGCCACGCAGGGTTGCCGCAAAAAGTGATCCGGCGGACGCGCCGCTGAGCTTCCGGCCCGGTGGGGCGAAAGACCCGGAGGCAGACCGCCGAAGTCTGGCTTACTGAGCGCCGGCCGGAACACGGCTGGCGTTCACCGATGGCTGCCCAGCTCGATCCGCCTCCAACGGATCGACGATCTCCCCCTGCGCGGTCAGTGTTCCCTGCGCTAGCCGGGTCACTCGGGGCGGCACCGGCGGCTCCAGGTCGGCCATGACGCGCAGGCCGGAGAGGACGTCATCGGGTCGTACCGACGGGGTGACCTGCCGGACGACTAGGTCGAGTATCGCACACGGCACCGAGCTGACCTCGGAAGGTAGGCCGCTGCCCGGACCGGCACCTGGTCCGTCGGTGTTGTCGGACCGGTCGACGACCAGAATCCGCACCACTGCGGCACGGGCGTCGAAGGTCCGTCGGCCCTGCTTGGTCAACCGCTCCACCAGCACCTCCTCGGCGGCGGCGAACGTCGCCACCGCCCGGCCGGCCGACTCCGGATCGACCTCGGGCAGCTCGATCCGCCACCGCGACGCGTCGATCCGGTCGGCCAGGCTGCCGCCGGTCGCCTCGACCGCCTCCAGCACGTCGAGACCGGACGACAGCGCGGCGTCGAGCGCCACCCGCAGCCGGTCGGGATCGACCTGCTGCTGCAGACCGATCTCCAAGTACTCGGCCTCGCTGGCGACACCGGTCGGGGCCGCGCTCGCGTAGGAGATCTTGGGGTGCGGGGTGAATCCCTGAGAGAAGGCGACCGGGACACCGCCCCGACGCAATGCCCGTTCAAACGCCCGGGCGAAGTCGCGGTGCGAGGTGAACCGCAGCGGGCCGCGCTTGGCGTACCGGATCCGGATCCGTTGCACGACCGGTGCCTGGCCGCCTGCCGGTTGTGGCTTCCTGCTGATCGTGATGCTCCTCGGAAGGGGTAGGGAACGTCGTCATCTTCACCCGGATGGGTGCGGCGCGCCAGTCAGCCCGCTGTCGGGGTCCGCAGGCCGGTGTTGACCGGCGTCAGCGGCAGCAGCTTCTGCCCAGTCGGACCGATCTGGATCTCAGTATCCATTGACGGACAGACACCGCAGTCGAAACAGGGCGTCCACCGGCAGTCATCCTGCTCGTACTCGCCCAACGCGTCCTGCCAGTCTTGCCAGAGCCAGTCCTTGTCCAGCCCGGAGTCCAGGTGATCCCAGGGCAGCACCTCGGTGGCGTCCCGGTCGCGGACCGTGAACCAGTCCAGGTCGATCCCGTACGCTGGCAGCGTGTCAGCGGCCGCGTCGACCCACCGCTGGTACGAGAAGTGCTCGCTCCAGCCGTCGAACCGGCCACCGGACTCCCAGACCCGGCGGATCACCGCGCCGACCCGCCGGTCACCGCGCGACAGCAGCCCTTCGATCAGCGACGGCTCACCATCGTGGTAGCGGTAGCCGATTGCCCGGCCAAGTGACCGGTCGGCGTTGATCGCCTGTTTGAGCAGCCGCAGCCGGTTGTCGATTACCTCCGGGCGCTGCATCGACGCCCACTGGAACGGGGTGTGCGGTTTGGGCACGAACCCACCGATCGACACGGTGCAACGGATGTCCTTGGAGCCGGTCGCCGCCCGGCCCGCCTTGATCACCTCGTGGGCGAGCCGGGCGATCTGCAACACGTCTTCGTCGGTCTCGGTGGGCAGCCCGCACATGAAGTAGAGCTTCACCTGACGCCAGCCGTTGGTGTACGCGGTCACCACCGTGCGGATCAGGTCCTCCTCCGAGACCATCTTGTTGATCACCCGGCGGATCCGTTCCGAGCCGCCCTCCGGGGCGAAGGTCAGCCCGGTACGCCGACCGTTGCGGGACAGCTCCTGCGCGAGCTCGATGTTGAACGCATCGACCCGTGTCGACGGCAACGACAGCGACACGTTGGTGCCCGCGTACTGCTCGGCCAGGCCGGAGCACATGTCGCCGATCTCCGAGTGGTCGGCCGAGGACAGCGACAACAGACCGACCTCGTGGAAACCGGAGTACTCCAGGCCGTCGGCGACCATCTGCCCGACCGTGGTGATGGACCGTTCCCGCACCGGACGGGTGATCATGCCAGCCTGGCAGAACCGGCAACCGCGCGTACAGCCGCGAAAGATCTCCACCGCGTAGCGTTCGTGGACCGTCTCGGCCAGCGGCACGATCGGCTTCTTCGGGTACGGCCAGGCGTCCAGGTCCATGGTGGTGCGCTTGTGCACCCGGAACGGCACATCCGCCCGGTTCGGCACCACCCGCTGAATCCGGCCGTCCGGCAGGTAGTCCACGTCGTAGAAGCGCGGCACGTAGATGCTCTCCGTACGGGCCAGCCGCAGCAGCAGCTCATCGCGCCCGCCCGGCGACCCTTCGGCCTTCCACTGCCGGACAATGCCGGTGATCTCCAGGACGGCCTCCTCGCCGTCGCCGAGCACCGCCGCGTCGATGAAGTCGGCGATCGGCTCCGGGTTGAACGCGGCGTGCCCACCGGCCAGCACCACCGGGTGTGAGTCGTCCCGGTCGGCGGCGGACAGCGGGATCCCGGCCAGGTCGATCGCGGTCAGCAGGTTCGTGTAGCCCAGCTCGGTGGCGAACGAGACACCGAAAACGTCGAAGTCGCCGACCGGCCGGTGCGCGTCGACGGTGAACTGCGGCACCCCGTGCGCCCGCATCAGCCGTTCCAGGTCCGGCCACACCGCGTAGGTCCGTTCGGCCAGCACATCGGGCTGCTCGTTGAGTACCTCGTACAGGATCTGCACGCCCTGGTTCGGCAGGCCGACCTCGTAGGCGTCCGGGTACATCAGCGCCCAACGCACCGCCGCGGCGTCCCAGTCCTTGACCACCGCGCCGAGCTCGCCGCCGACATACTGGATCGGCTTGCTGACCTGAGGCAGCAGCGGCTCCAACCGGGGCCAGACCGACCTGGCCGTCGGGCCACCCACGGTCGCCGTCGGGGCAGCGCCTGCCGGGACACCCATCAAACCTCCTCCAAACCGCATCGGACACCGGATCAACCACCCAGAGTACGCGGGCGGAGCGGGCGTGCTGGCCGCACGGTACTAACCTCGAACGGGTCCGAGAGGAGATGCATCTGCGATGCGGCAGCCGCAACCGGATGAAGGTCCGATCACGGACCAGCCGGCCGGGGCGGGCGGGTCCGACCCGGCCACGTCACCGGCCCCGTGGCGGGGCTCGGCAGCGGTGCCGCCACCGCGGCCGCGCCAGCGCTGGTGGCAGCGGGACGCCCCCCGGACGGAGCAACCACCACCCCGTGACCCCACCCTGCAGCTACCACCCGACGGGTTCGCCGAGGACGATCCGGCGACCCGCACCCCGGTCGACCCGTGGGCCGCCGCCGACCCCTGGCCGGCAGGTCAGTCGACCGGTCCACCCGACGAATGGCCCGGTGCCGGGGCGCCGACACCGGAACCGATGGCCTTCCCCCCGCCGGTGTCCCCACCCGCGCCCTCCTCGCCCCCGGACCCGCCGCCACCACCGGTCGCCGGCCCGCACCCACCACCACCGGTCGCCGGCCCGCACCCACCACCACCGGTCGCCGGCCCGCACCCACCGAACCCGAGCCGGCTCCCGGTGACCCGACCGCCAGTCACCGGGCCGCCGGCGCCGACCGGGAAGGCGGCCCGTCGGCAGCGCCGACAACAACGCCGACGACGCTGGCCCTGGAAGACGACGCTGTTCACCCTGCTCACCGTCGCCTGCTGCTGTGGCTGCCCGGCCTACTACGGCAAGCCACTGTGGGACCAGTACCCGGCGAACGCCGCGCTCCCCGGGCAGGTCGCCGACCTGCGACTCAGCGACGACGGTTCCAGCCAGGAGACGGTCACCCGGTTGGAAGGTGAGATGCGCACCGCCCATCTGCTGGCCGAGGACACCTTCGCCGGGGTCTACCGGGACGGCAACGGCAAGCTCGTGGTGCTGTACGGCATCACCGGCTTCCGGATGACGCCAGGCAGCGACCTGGACAGCGAGGTCGGCCGGATCAGCGACGCGTACCAGATGGATGCCGTCGAGACGTTCGAGACCGGCGCCCGGGGCACCCACCTGAGCTGTGGAACCGGCGTCTCCGACGGCGACGACGTGGTGGTCTGCGCCTGGGCCGACCACGGCAGCCTCGGCACCGCGCTGTTCACCCGCCGGTCGGTCGAGGAGAGCGCGACGTTGACCGGGCAACTACGCGCCCAGGTGATCAGCCGGGAGTGACCCGGGAGCGGCTCAGCCGGCGGCGTCGCCGTTGCCGCTGCCCGGCTGGCCGTCGCCGGTCCTGGCCCCACCGGCGGTACGCGGTGGCGCGTACCGGGGCACGTACTCCTGGCCGGTGAGCTGCTGAATCTCGCTCATCACCTCGTCGGTGATCCGGCGCATCTCGGAGCGGTCATCGCCGCGTCCGGTGAAGTCGAGCGGCTTGCCGAACCGGACCGTGACCGCGCCCCGGCTCAGCTTCGGCCAGAGCGACCCGATCGGCTGGACCTGCGCGGTGCCGACGAACCCGACCGGGACGACCGGCACCCCGGCGGCCAGCGCCAGCCGGGCCACCCCGGTCCGGCCCCGGTACAGCCGCCCGTCCGGCGATCGGGTGCCCTCCGGGAAGACGGCCACCTGCCGGCCGGCCCGCAGCAGCGGGATCGCGCCGTCGAAGGCGCTCAGCGCCGCCCGCCCGCCGCCGCGTTCCACCCGGATCGCGCCGAGCCCGGTCACCAGGCCCTTGGTCAGCAGCCCACGGAATCCGGTGCCGTCGAAGTACTCGGCCTTGGCCCAGAACGCCACGTGCCGGGGCAGCACCGCGCCGAGGAAGTACTCGTCGGCGACGGACAGGTGGTTCGCGGCCAGGATCACTCCGCCGGTGGTGGGGACGTTCTCCCGCCCTTCCACCTTGGGCCGCCAGCCCAGCAGCAACGCTGGTCCGACAGTGACTTTGCCGATCGAATACAGCGGCGGCACGGATCCTCCGGCGACGGGACAGGCATGGGTGGGTCGGACAGACACGGTAACGGACGGGATCCCGCCCGGACCGGTCAGACCCGCTGCACCCGCACCGACACCGGCTCACCGTCGCCCACCTCACCGGCGAATCCACCTGCCGGACCGACGGCCGACGCACCGGACGGAACGAACGTCACCTCGTCGGCGAGCACCTCACCGGCGACGAAGTCCTGGTACGCCCGTACCGCCGCTGCCACCTCGGCCCCGGCGACCACCGTGACCCGGACCCGGTCGGTGATCCGCAGATCCGCCTCCCGCCGGGCCTGCTGGATCACCCGGACCAGATCCCGGGCCAGCCCTTCGGCGGCCAGCTCCGGCGTGACGGTGGTGTCCAGCACCACCACCCCCTGCCCGGCCGGCAACGGTGCGGAATGCTCCGGGTCGGCGGCGACCAGCTTCAGCTCGTACTCCCCCTCGGCCAGCCGGACCCCGGCGGCGACCGGCGCGCCGTCGTCGCCCAGCGCCCAGTCACCGGACTTCACCGCCCGGATCACCGCCTGCACCTGGCCACCGACCCGGGGGCCGAGCACCCGCGGCACCACGGTCAGCACCTGCTGGCAGTGGTCGGCGACCGCGTCGGTGAACTCCACCGACTTGACGTTGACCTCGTCGGCGACCAGGTCGGCGAACGGCCGCAGTTGCGGCGCGGCGGCGCTGGCCACGGTCAGCCCTGGCAGCGGCAGCCGGACCCGCAGATTGCGGGCCTTGCGCAGCGACAGCCCGGCCGAGCAGACCTCGCGGACCGCGTCCATCGACGCGACCAGGTCGTGGTCGGCGGGGAACTCGCCGGCGGCCGGCCAGTCGGTCAGGTGCACCGACCGTTCACCGGTCAGCCCGCGCCAGATCTCCTCGCTGGTCAACGGCGCCAGTGGCGCCACCACCCGGGTGAGCGTCTCCAGCACCGTGTAGAGCGTGTCGAACGCGTCGGTGTCACCGGACCAGAACCGGTCCCGGGACCGGCGGACGTACCAGTTGGTCAACGCGTCGAGGTAGGTGCGCACACTGGCGCAGGCACCGGAGATGTCGTAGCCGTCCATCTGCCGGGTGGCCTCGTCGACCAGTTCACCGGTCTTGGCCAGCACGTACCGGTCGAGCAGGTGGGTGCTGTCGGTACGCCGGGTCGCGGTGTAGCCCTCCGCGTTGGCGTACAACGCGAAGAAGTACCAGACGTTCCACAGCGGCAACAGCACCTGCCGGACGGCGTCGCGGACGCCGCTCTCCACCACCGCCATGTCGCCGCCGCGCAGCACCGGCGAGGCCATCAGCATCCAGCGCATCGCGTCCGAGCCGTAGGTGTCGAACACCTCGTACACGTCCGGGTAGTTGCGCAGGCTCTTGCTCATCTTGCGCCCATCGGCGCCGAGCAGGATGCCGTGGCTGACGCAGTTGCGGAACGCCGGCCGGTCGAACAACGCGGTGGCCAGCACGTGCATGGTGTAGAACCAGCCCCGGGTCTGCCCGATGTACTCGACGATGAAGTCGCCCGGGTAGTGGTGCTCGAACCACTCCCGGTTCTCGAACGGGTAGTGCACCTGGGCGAACGGCATCGACCCGGACTCGAACCAGCAGTCGAGCACCTCCGGCACCCGGCGCATCGTGGACCGTCCGGTCGGGTCGTCCGGGTTGGGCCGGGTCAGCTCGTCGATACCGGGCCGGTGCAGGTCGGCCGGGCGTACGCCGAAGTCGCGTTCCAACTCGTCGAGCGAGCCGTAGACATCGACCCGCGGATAGGCCGGGTCGTCCGAGCGCCACACCGGGATCGGCGAGCCCCAGAACCGGTTCCGGCTGATCGACCAGTCCCGCGCTCCGGCCAGCCACTTGCCGAACGAGCCGTCCTTGACGTGCGTCGGCGTCCAGGAGATCTGCTGGTTCAGCTCCACCATCCGGTCCCGGAAGGTGGACACGGCCACGAACCACGACGACACCGCCTTGTAGACCAGCGGCGTGTCACAGCGCCAGCAGTGCGGGTACGAGTGGGTGTAGGTGTCGTGGCGCAGCAGCAGACCCCGGTCGCGCAGCTCACGGATGATCGGCTTGTTGGTGTCGAACACCTGCTCCCCCGCGTGCGGCGGGACCAGAGCAGTGAACCGGGTGTGGTCGTCCACGGTGACGATCGTCGGGATGCCGGCGGCGTTGCAGGTGTTCTGGTCGTCCTCACCGAACGCCGGGGCCAGGTGCACCACCCCGGTGCCGTCCTCGGTGGTGACGAAGTCGGCGCCGAGGACCTGGTAGGCGTTCGGGCCGGCCCGGTCGACCAGGTAGTCGAACAGCGGGGTGTAGCGGCGTCCGACCAGGTCGGCGCCGCGGACCGTGCCGACCCGCTCGAACCCGTCCAGTTCCTTGGCGTACGCCTCGAGGCGGGCCGCCCCGAGCAGGTACCGCTGCCCGTCGCGCCGCAGTACCGCGTACTCGATGTCCGGGCCGACGGCGAGGGCCAGGTTCGACGGCAGCGTCCACGGCGTGGTGGTCCACACCCCGATCCGTTCCGTCTCGCCACCGGGCTGCGCGGGCGCCAGCTCGAACCAGACGGTGACGGTCGGGTCCTGCCGGTCCCGGTAGACGTCGTCCATCCGGGTTTCGGTGTTGCTCAGCGGCGTTTCGCACCGCCAGCAGTAGGCCAGCACCCGGAAGCCCTCGTAGACCAGCCCCTTGTCGTACAGGGCCTTGAAGGCCCACATGACGCTCTCCATGTAGTCCAGGTCGAGCGTCTTGTAGTCGTTGACGAAGTCGACCCACCGGGCCTGCCGGGTGACGTAGCGCTCCCAGTCCTGGGTGTAGGTCAGCACCGAGCTGCGGCAGACATCGTTGAAGCGTTCCATGCCCAGCTCAACGATCTCCGCCTTGGTGGAGATGCCGAGCTGACGTTCGGCTTCGACCTCGGCGGGCAGCCCGTGGCAGTCCCAGCCGAAGCGGCGCTCGACCCGCCGGCCGCGCATCGTCTGGTAGCGCGGTACCACGTCCTTGACGTAGCCGGTGAACAGGTGGCCGTAGTGCGGCAGGCCGTTGGCGAACGGCGGGCCGTCGTAGAAGACGTACTCGTTGGCGCCGTCCGGACCCGGGTCGCGCTGGTCGACGCTGGCTTCGAAGGTCTTGTCCGCGGTCCAGTAGTCCAGGACGCGGCGCTCCACCTCGGGCAGGTCCGGACTGGCCGGCACGCCGGTGGCGGCGGGGTCGGTCATCGGGTACGCCATGGTGGTGCCCTCTCCTCGCACAGCTCACTGTCTCGTGGTCTGCGAGGACGAACCCGCCGGGCGGTCGCCGGCTGCTGCCGGACGTCGCCACGGTGGGCCGCGGTACCACCTCGCTTGGCGGTCGCCGAGGTGCGCGACCGCCCGCTCGTCGGCCGGCTGTGACGGGCCGGACCCGTCCGGTTCTACTGGGGCCGCCACTGCCTGGCAGTGGTGGCCGGTTCTTCCGGAGGCTCACCGGTGATGGCCGGGTCGTCGCCTTTGGGTTACCTTCGGTTCCGAGCGTATCCCACCCGTCGAGCCGGTTTCCGTCCGCCCGCCACTTCCGGGATCAGCGGGCGGACGGGGCCGGCAGGGTGGTCGACCAGAGCGAACGTCCGTCCCGGTCGCGCAGATGCACGGTGAACGCCCGGGACCCGCCGTCGACGAACACCTCGCCGTAGTGCTGGAAGCCCTCGGCCGGTGAGGTGTTGGCCCGCAGCGGGGCGTTGACGAACACCGCTTCCGGGCCGAACGTACCGTCGAGGGTGTTCGGGCCGAACGCCCCGGCGTGCGCCGGGCCGGAGACGAACTCCCAGAACGGGGTGAAGTCGGCCACCGCCGCCCGTGCCGGATCGTAGTGATGGGCGGCGGTGTAGTGCACGTCGGCGGTGAGGAAGACAATACCGGTGACGCCGGACCGGTGCGCCGCGTCGAGAATCTCGGCGAACTCCAGCTCCCGCCCGGCCGGCGCGCCACCGTCGCCCTGGGCGACCCCTTCCTGGGCCCCGCCACCGTCCGGCACGATCAGGCCGATCGGCAGGTCGCTGGCGATCACCTTCCAGGTGGCCGTCGACCGGGTCAGCTCGCGGATCAGCCACTGCCGTTGCTGGGTGCCGAGCAGGCCACGATGCGGGTCGGCGTACGTGTTGCCGTCGTTGGGGTCCTTGTAGGTGCGCATGTCGAGGACGAACACGTCCAGCAGCGGCCCGTAGCGGACCACCCGGTACAGCGGTCCGTCGTCCGGGGTCGGCAGCCACTCGTGAAACGCCTGCCAAGACCGCGCTGCCAGCACGTCGACCCGGGTCTCGGTGTAACGCGGGTCGGTAAGGATCTCGCCGGGATACCAGTTGTTGGTTACCTCGTGGTCGTCCCACTGGTTGAGTTGCGGCACCTCGGCGGCGAACGCCCGCAGGTGCGCGTCGAGCAGGTTGTAGGCGAACTGACCACGGAACTCGGGGAGCGTCTCGGCGACCTTGGACTTCTCCGGGGTCACCAGGTTGCGCCACACCCGCCCGTCCGGCAGCGTCACCGTCTCAGCGAGCGGGTTGTCGGCGTACACCGTGTCGCCGCTGCACAGGAAGAAGTCCGGCCGGCCACGCCGCATCGCCTCGAAGATCCGCATCCCGCCGAAGTCGTCGCTGATCCCCCATCCCTGACCGGCGATGTCCCCGGTCCAGACGAATCGCACGTCGTCGACCCGCCCGCCGGTTCCGCCGACCGGCCGGCCTCGGTGTCCGTGGTGGCCACCGGCGCGGGGTGCGGTGCGCAGCGAACCGGTCAACGGTTCACTGACCAGGCCGGGACGGTGCAGGCTCTCCACCCGCACCCGGTAGTGCAGCCGCTCGCCGGCGGGCAGGCCACGCAGCCGCACCTTGCCGGTGAAGTCGCCCCGGTCGTCGAGCACCGGGCCGCGTACCCGTCGGGCGTCGCGCAGGTCGGGCCGGCGGCCGACCTCGACGATCAGCCGGCCGACCCGGTCGGCGCGGGTCCAGACGACGGCCTCGCCGGGGCCGACCACGCCGCTCTGCACTCCGTGGGTGAGCACCGGCCGGCCGGTGGGGTGCCAGGCTGGTGCCGCGGGCCGGCCGGACGCGAGGTCCGCGCCAGCGGCCGCACCGGCTCCACCGAGCAGCGCGCCGCCGGCGAGCCCGGCACCGCCGGCCAGTCCGGCCCGCAGCAGGGTACGGCGGTCGAACGGGTTCATCGAAATCCTCCTGGGAAGTACGGCGTTCCCAAGAGGTCTATCGATGGAATGTGGCGAGATCCACCGGATCAGGTGACCAGCACACGAACCGGCCGATAACCCGCGGCTGATCGACCGGGATCAGCCCAGGTCGGGGAACCAGAGCTTGATCTCGCGGGCCGCGCTCTCCGGGGAGTCCGAGGCGTGCACCAAATTCTCCCGGTTGGACAGCGCCAGGTCACCGCGAATGGTGCCGGCTGCCGCCTTGCGCCCGTCGGTGGTGCCGATCAGCGCACGCACCACCTCGATCGCCTGGTCACCGGCGAGCACCAGGGCGACCAGCGGCCCGCTGGTCATAAACTCCTTCAGCGGCGGGTAGAACGGCTTGTCCACATGGTCGGCGTAGTGCGCGCCGGCCAGCTCCTCGTCCATCCGGCGCGACTGCAGGGTGACCAGGTGCAGTCCTTTACGCTCGAACCGGCCGAGGATCTCGCCGACCAAGCCGCGCCGGACCGCGTCCGGCTTGATCAACACGAGGGTACGTTCGACATCGGTGGGGCTGGACACGCTGGCTCCTTATCGACGGACCGGCACCGCTCCCCTGCGGAGCGATCCGGTACGGACTGGCGCTGCCAGCCTAGTGGGTGCACGCCGCCCCGCGCGTCATGATGGAGGGCCAGGGGACGGACGAGGACCGGCGGCTACCGACGCCACCGGTCGCGGCTCTTCCATCCTCGCCGGGCCCGGCCTAGCCTGGCCTTGACGCAGGGAGGTCTACTGTGGCGAACGGCCATCGATCGGTTTCCACCGCCCGCAAGCTCATCGCGACGGTGCTGGGCACTTTCGCCACGTTCATCATCCTCTTCGGCGCCGGCATGACCAGCTGGGCGATCGCCGCGCTGGGCGTGGCGCTGCTGGTGCTCGCGGTCAGCCTGGTGCTGATCACCGCGTTTCCCGGCGCTGAGCGCGCCTGGGTGGCCGGCATCGCTCACGTCCGCAGCGTTTCCGAGCCACCGGCCTCCTCCACCTACGGCCGCTGCGAACTGCAGATTCTGGTGGACGCGCCGGGCGTACCGCCCCGGTCGGTCAAGGTCCGCGACCCCCGGGTGCCGGTGGCGAAGTGGCCCGACCCTGGCGCCACGCTGCCGATCATGGTCGCCATCGACGACCAACGCCACGTACGGATCATCTGGGACGACGTGCTGACCCACGCCGAAGCCGCCGCAGAGCGGGCCGACCTGCCGCCGGAGTTCGACGAGCCCGACTTCAGCACTCTCGACGACGACCTGCTCGACGTGGATGAGGAGCCGCCGTGGGCGCGGCGACGCTCCGACGGCCTGTTCCTCGACCCGGACACCGCCCAGACCGCCGATCTCGGCGCGGGGCTGCGCGACGATCCGGCCGAGCCTGCCGGTCCGGCCGTCGACCCGCGTCAGCGTCGACGCGACCCGGCGGAAAATCCCCGGCCGGACTTCACCACCCCGGGGTTCGACCCCGACATCGAACAGTCCGAGCCGGCGGTTCCGGGCCGGGTCGACGCCCCCGGCAAGGTCGACGACCCCGTCGTGATGAGCCAGTCACCGGGGGGCCACAAGGTGGTGGACGGCACCGTGGTGGACCCGCAGCCGGTGCCGCTGCCGCGCAGTGCCCGGCCACGGCCGTACTCCCCACCCGCCGAGTCGGAGGCCGGCACGGTCGCCGCCGGAGCGGACCGGGGCCGGGCCGCCGCCGAGGCCCGCGCCGAGTCGCCGACCGTCACCGGGACGGCGCTGGCCGACCAGCCCGACCAGGACGCAGACGACCCCGACCGCGGGTCGGTGACCGACCCGGACGGCCCGCTCGCCGACCTGGCCGCCGCCGGCCCGGTGACCGGCCCCAACACCCTGGCCGGCGAACCGGGCGACGACCACGGGCCGATCCACGGCGTCGGACTGACCCTGCTCGTCGCGGACCTCGACCGGTCGGTCGGGTTCTACCGCGACATGCTCGGCTTCTTCGAGATCGACGGCGGGGACGGCAACGCGGTGCTCGCCTCCGGGCAGACCCGCCTGGTGCTGCGGTCGGTGCCCGAGGTCGCCCCGGTCAACCGTCGGCTCATGCACCTCAACCTCGAAGTCGACGGCCTGCAACGGATGCACGACGAACTCAAGGCCAAAGGGGTGCGGTTCACCTACGCGCCCCGGGCGGTCAACCGTGGTGCCCGGCTGGAGCTGTGGGCGGCTGCTTTCCGCGACCCGGACGGCCACGGTATCGCCATCATCGAGTGGCGTGACCGTGACCAGCCGACGTCCGACACCGACGCACCGCAGTGACCCCGGCGCCAGTTGTGGTCAGCTGAGAATGACCCGCCGGACGTGCCACACGTACGCCCAGACGACGCCGAACAGCACCCCCACCACCAGCAGTGACCAGTGCAGCAGGCCGGCGAGCAGGACCAGCCCTTGCAGCACCGTGCCGGCGTACCAGGCCCAGCCGCGCCGCAACAGGCCGGCGAGCAGCACTGCGCCGACGGCGAGGACGGCGCTGGCCACCATCGCCGCCGGGCCGGAACCGTCGCCCAGCATCCGGATCGGCTGGATCGCGAGCACCAGCACCAACGCTTCCAGGCCGAGGGTCGCCGCGCCGAGCCCGCGCACGGCGGCCGGCGGGTTGCGCAACCCGGACCGACGCGGCGGCGGTCCGGCCGGGTCGTCGGTCGTCGGGTCGCCGGTCACCGGGTCAGCAGCCGGCGTGCGTCGGCCACCGTCACCACCGATCCGGTGATCAGGACCCCCACCCCGCTGAGCTCCCCGTCGAGGTCAGCCTCGGCCAGCTCCACCGCCGCCTCGATCGCGTCCGGCATCTGCTGGGTCACCCGTACCCGGTCCACGCCGAACGCCTCGACCGCGAGACCGGCCAACTGACCGACCGGCATCGCCCGCGGCGACGTGCTGCCGGTCACCACCAGTGCGTCCGCCACCGGCTCCAGCAGATCCAGCAGCGCCTCGGCGTCCTTGTCGGCCAGCACGGCGAGTACCACCACGAGCCGCCGGAACGCGAACTCCTCCTGCACCGCAGTGACCGTGGCCGCCATTCCGTGCGGGTTGTGGGCGCCGTCGAGCAGGATCGTCGGCGCGCTGCGTACCCGCTCCAGCCGGCCCGGTGACGTCACCCCGGCGAAGCCCTGCCGGACCGGCTCAGCGTCCAACGTCCGACCCGGTCCGGCACCGAGGAACGCCTCCACCGCTGCCAGCGCCAACGCCGCGTTCTGCGCCTGATGCGCCCCGTGCAGCGGCAGGAACACCTCGTCGTAGCGGCCGCCGAGCCCCTGCAACGTGAGCATCTGCCCGCCGACCGCGACCGCGCGGTGGACCACACCGAACTCGCCGCCCTCCCGAGCGATGGTGGCCCCCACCTCGGCGCACCGGTCCAGGATCGGCCCGGCCGCCTCCTCCGGCTGCACCGCGGTGACCACCGTCGACCCGGCGTGCACGATGCCGGCCTTGGCCCAGGCGATGTCGGTGAGGGTGTCGCCCAGCCACTCGGTGTGATCCAGACCAATCGGAGTGATCACGCAGACACCGGCGGACAACACGTTGGTGGCGTCCTCGGCGCCACCCAGCCCGACCTCCACCACCGCCACGTCGACCGGGGCGTCGGCGAACGTCGCGAACGCCAACGCGGTCGTCATGTCGAAGTACGTCAACGGCTCCGCCGCCTGCTTGTCGACCAGCTCGGCCAACGGCGCGACCTCCCGGTACACGGCGGCGAACCGCTCCTCGCTGACCGGTTCACCGTCCAGGCTGGTCCGCTCCCGCACCGTCTCCAGATGCGGGCTGGTGTAGCGGCCGGTGTGCAGCCCGAAGGCCCGCAGCAGCGAGTCGATCATCCGCGCGGTCGAGGTTTTGCCGTTGGTCCCGGTCAAGTGAATCGACGGGTACGCCCGCTGCGGGCTGCCCAGCAGGTCCAGCAGCTGGCCGATCCGGTCCAGGTCAAACACCATCCGGGTGAAGCCCCGGTCGGCGAGCTCCTGCTCGACCCGCGCAAACTCGCCACCCGGCCGCTGCTTCGCGCCGCCGGTGGCTCCGGGTCGCCGTACCGTCACGACTGCCCACCGTCAGCAGCCGGCAGCGCGGCGAGCGCTCCGGCGATGCGGGCCAGCTCCGCCTCGGCCACTGCCAACCGAGTACGGATCTTGTCCACCACCAGGGGCGGTGCCTTGTCGACGAACGCGCTGTTGCCCAGCTTGGCCCGGCACTGCTCGGCTTCCCGCTCGGCCGCCGCCCGGTCCTTGGTCAACCGGGCGCGTTCAGCCGCCACGTCGATCGAACCGCGGGTGTCGAACTCGACACCGACCTGTGCGGTCACGGCAAGCTTCGCGGTAGCCGAGAACTCAACGGCCGGCTCGTCCAGCCGGGTCAGCGACCGGATCAGCGGCTCGTGCCCGCCGACGCCTGCATCGGCCAGACCGGTCAGCCGGGCGCTGACCCGTTGGGTCGGCCGCAGCCCCTGGTCCGACCGGAACCGGCGGACCTCGGTGACCACCCGCTGCACCACGGCCAGCTCCGCCTCCGCCGCCGGATCGTGCCACGCTGGATCGGCGACCGGCCAGGAAGCCACCATCAGGCTGCCGGCCGCCGGCTGGCCCGACCCGGCCAGCGCCGACCACAACTCGTCGGTGACGAACGGAGTAACCGGGTGGAGCAGCCGCAGCAGCTGGTCGAGCACGTGGCCGAGCACCCGGCGGGTCCGGTCGGCGGCCTCCCCGCCAGCGCCCAGCACCGGCTTGCTCAGCTCCAGATACCAGTCGCAGACGTCGTCCCAGGCGAAGTGGTAGAGCGTGTCACACGCCTTGGCCAGCTCGAACGCCTCGAACTGCTGGTCGACCTGGGCCGTCACCTCCTGCAGCCGCGACATGATCCACCGGTCGGTCATGCCCAGATCCGCCGGGTCGGGCAGGTCACCGGTCAGGTGCGCGCCGTTGAGCAGCGCGAACCGGGTCGCGTTCCACAGTTTGTTGCAGAAGTTGCGCGAGCCCTGGCACCACTCCTCGCTGACCGGCACGTCGGCACCCGGGTTGGCACCGCGGACCAGGGTGAAGCGGGTCGCGTCGGCACCGAACCGGTCGATCCAGTCCAACGGGTCGACGACGTTGCCGAACGACTTCGACATCTTCTTGCCGAACTGGTCGCGGACCATGCCGTGCAGGGCCACCACGTCGAACGGCGGCCGGCCGTCCATCGCGTACAGCCCGAACATCATCATCCGGGCCACCCAGAAGAACAGGATGTCGTAACCGGTCACCAACACGCTGGTCGGGTAGAAGGTCCGCAGGTCGTCGGTCTGGTCCGGCCAGCCGAGCGTGGAGAACGGCCACAGCGCGCTGGAGAACCAGGTGTCGAGGACGTCCTCGTCCTGCCGCCAGCCGGCACCGGCCGGCGGCTGCTCGTCGGGGCCGACGCAGACGACCTCGCCGGCCGGGCCGTACCAGACCGGAATTCGGTGCCCCCACCACAGCTGCCGGGAGATGCACCAGTCGTGCATGTTGTCGACCCAGGCGAAGTAGCGTGCGGCCAGCTCTGGCGGCTCAACCCGGGTCCGACCGTCACGCACCGCGTCCCCGGCGGCCTTCGCCAACGGGCCGGTCCGGACGAACCACTGCAACGACAGCCGCGGTTCGACCGTGGTCCGGCACCGCGAACAGTGACCGACCGCGTGCACGTACGGCCGCTTCTCGGCCACCACCCGACCTTCGGCCCGCAACGCCGCGACGATCGCCGGCCGCGCCTCGAACCGGTCGAGTCCTTCGAACGGTCCGGCGGCCGTGACTACCGCCCGCTCGTCGAGGATGGTCAGACTCGGCAGCCCGTGCCGTTGGCCGATCTCGAAGTCGTTGGGGTCGTGCGCCGGGGTCACCTTCACCGCGCCCGTGCCGAACGTCGGATCGACGTGCGCGTCCGCGACGATCGGGATCCGCCGACCGGTCAACGGCAGCTCGACCTCGGTGCCGACGAGATGCCGGTAGCGGTCGTCGTCCGGGTGCACCGCGACTGCGGTGTCGCCCAGCATCGTCTCGACCCGGGTGGTGGCCACCACGATTGACGCGTCGCCCTCGCCGTACCGGATGGAGACCAGCTCGCCGTCGTCGTCGCTGTGTTCCACCTCGATGTCGGACAGGGCGGTCCGGCACCGCGGGCACCAGTTGATGATGCGCTCGGCGCGATAGATCAGCTCGTCGTCGTAGAGACGCTTGAAGATGGTCTGCACCGCCCGGGACAGGCCCTCGTCCATCGTGAAACGTTCCCGGTCCCAGTCGACCGAGTCACCGAGACGGCGCATCTGCCCGAGGATGGTGCCGCCCGACTCCGTTTTCCACTGCCAGACCCGGTCGATGAACTGTTCCCGGCCAAGGTCGTGCCGGGACAGCCCTTCGGCGGCGAGTTGTCGCTCCACGACGTTCTGGGTGGCGATCCCGGCATGGTCCATGCCGGGCAACCAGAGCGCCTCGAAGCCCTGCATCCGCTTGCGTCGGATCAGCGTGTCCTGGATCGAGTGGTCGAGTGCGTGCCCGACGTGCAGCGACCCCGTGACGTTCGGGGGCGGCACCACGATGGTGAAGGGCGGCTTCCCGGTGCCCGCGTCGGCCCGGAAGTAACCTTCGGCTACCCACCACTCGTACCGCCGCTGTTCGACCTCACCCGGAGCGTACTGGGCCGGCAACATAGGGGCTGCGTCGTGTTGGGGTTGCGGAGTCTCGGTCACCCATCGAGTTTACGGAGCCCCCGCACCCGAATTCACGCAGGCCCGACCGCGGCAGGCCAGCTGTCTCGGGCCGCTTTGACGGGGCCGACGGGCGGCACCCACCGCTCGGCGGACTCGGTGACGTACGGTGTCGGGCATGGTCGACGACATATTCGGCGGACGACGGTCGGCTCACCAGGAACCGGTCGACGTTACCCCGGAGGCCCAGCCGACGCCGGGCGACGGAGAGAGCCGCGGCCGAGGTGCCCGGGTCGGGCGCGGCCGGCGCGTCGTCGTCATCGGCTCACTTGCCACGATCGGTGTGCTGGGCGTCGGTCTGCTCGGTTCGACCGGCTTGCGCATCGTCGCGCAGAAGGATGCCAGCCTGAGCGCCCCGGACAAGGCGGCCGGGCTGGTCCGCGACGACGGAGAACAGGCCAGGAGTACGGCCGACTACCTGCACAGCGCCTTCGCCGCCGGAATCGACCTGGACCACAGCACGGCTGCCGTCTACCGGGACCCGTCGGCGGCGGACCGCAGCGTTCTGGTCTTCGGTGGCACCGCTCTGCTCTGGTCACCCGAGCACGACCTGGACGCGCTGCTGAAGATCGTCGGTGACGAGGAGGGTTCGGTGACCGGCGTTTACCAGGTGCCGCCCGGGACGTACGGCGGCGTGATGAAGTGCGGCAGCACGCCTACCGGTGACCAGGAGATGCCGGTATGCGGTTGGGCGGACCACGGGAGCATCGCGGTGGCGCTGTTCCCGGGGCGTACCGTCGGCGAGTCGGCCGCGCTGCTCGCGGACCTGCGGATGGACCTTCAGCAGCGGGACTGACGTCCGGTCGACGGTGTACTGCACGGTCGGCACGGGGTCGTTGCACAGGGCGGTCTTCCGAGGGATTTCCCCTGGAAAACACTTGTGGGCCACCCGTACGGGTGGCCCACAAGTAAAGATGTCCGGCGGTGACCTACTCTCCCACACCCTCACGAGTGCAGTACCATCGGCGC